>DATHKV010000073.1:0-6070 GCA_035488895.1 Steroidobacteraceae bacterium | reverse complement strand
AGAACATGGGCGATGCGGTCAACACGACTGGCGTGGAACAGCGCGCGACGTTGTCGGCGGATGGCAAGCGGCTCTATTTCGGACGCGACGGAGACATCTACGTGAGCCAGCGAGCAGGCCGTAACTGACGCGCATCCGCCTACCGGCAGCAGGGTCCGCTCGCGGCGGACCCTGCTGCTTCGGCAAGCACTGCTGCGACTCAGCCAGATTGAAAAAGCGAAGGATTTGCGTTGCGGAATGGATTGCCAGGCACGCGCCACATCGAGTGGTGGCCGCATAGCTCTCGATAAAGTTTGAAAGAACTCGTCTCGACGGGGCCTCGCGTTGCCGCCTAGTTGGCCACTGGAAGCCGACACCACCAACTCAATACAGAATCCCAAGATCTTTCCCAAGCCACCATTGTCGCGATAGAGCGACGTCGCAGCACCGGATCGCGGGGCTTGACATCGGCGCCGATCCTCTCACCCGGAAGCCCTGCCGGCGAGCGCCGCTCATATCGATTGAGCCGGCAACATTTATCGGTAAACTGCACATCCGTTTCGGCCTAGCTCGCAGCATCACTGAGAGCGTTCGGCCACCGATTGTATGAGGATCTGATTGAGCACGAACCTGGAGTTGAGCCTTAAGGACGCTATTGACGCACCACGGACGGTCATCGACATTCGCTATAGCGAGGTTGGTCTGGTGCAAGTGCGCATCCGTACGACGGACCCGCACGCCATTCTAAATGAGCTGGCCGCGCGAGTCGCCGCCGCGCCGCATTTCTTCCGCCGCATCGCCGTGTGTCTGGATCTCAGCGCGCTCGAGAAGACACCTGAAGTCGCCGAGATTCATGCCGTGATCGAGGCGGTGCGTCGCGTCGGCATGCTGTCGGTCGGACTGGCCGGCGATGGCGTTGAACTGGAAACCGTGGCGAGCGCGCTCAATCTGCCGATTCTTTCGAGCTTTCGGACACCCACCCGGCCAGCCCCGGTACTCGAACCTGAGCAGGCTGCACCGACAACGCCGGAGCCGGCGCCGGCGCCGGCCGATTCGAATGTTTCGACCCTGATTCACAACCAGCCCGTGCGCTCGGGCCAGCGTATCTATGCGCGCAATCGCGATCTCATCGTCAATGCCGGCGTCGCCGCCGGTGCGGAAGTCATGGCGGACGGTTGCCTCCATATTTACGGTCCGCTGCGCGGCCGCGCAATGGCCGGTGGGCGCGGCGATCCCGCAGCGCGAGTGTTCTGTCAGGAGTTCGAGGCGGAACTCGTGTCGATCGCGGGCGTGTTCCGTGTCTTTGAAACGATTCCCGCCGAGCTGGCCGGCATGCCGGTGCAGGCCTGGCTCGCAGGCGAGGATCTGCATTTCGCGCCCATCGGCGCATGAGCCGTCCCGCCGCGGACATCATTCAATTACAGTCATTCGGCTGCTGGCTGACGCATCGAGCGACCTTCAGGTCAGCAGCCCCAAGATCTTTGCATAGGAGAATCCAGAATTGTCCGAGACTATCGTTGTAACTTCGGGTAAGGGAGGAGTTGGAAAGACCACTACCTCCGCCAGCATAGCGTGCGGACTCGCGCGCCGCGGCAAACGTGTTGCGGTGATCGATTTCGACATCGGACTGCGCAACCTCGATCTGATCATGGGGTGCGAGCGGCGTGTCGTATATGATTTCGTGAATGTCATCCAGGGCGACTGCGCACTCAAACAGGCGCTGATCAAGGACAAGCGCATCGATACACTGTATCTATTGGCCGCTTCGCAGACTCGCGACAAGGAAGCGCTCACCGATGAAGGCGTACGCCGCGTACTCGACGAACTCGCGGCCGAGGGCTTCGAGTACATCATTTGCGATTCGCCTGCGGGAATCGAGAAAGGCGCACATTTGGCGATGTATTTCGCGGACCGGGCTGTGGTCGTCGTCAATCCGGAAGTCTCCTCGGTGCGCGATTCGGATCGCATACTCGGCCTGCTCGCCAGCAAGACGCTGCGCGCCGAGCAAGGCAATGGCGGAGTGAAAGAGCACCTGCTGCTGACCCGCTATAGCCCGCGTCGGGTCGCGAGCGGCGAGATGCTGAGCGTCAAGGACGTCAAGGACATACTCGGTCTCGACGTGGTCGGCGTCGTTCCGGAGTCGCCCGACGTATTGTCCGCGTCCAACGCCGGTGTTCCCGTCATCCTCAACGGCGAGAGCGACGTATCAGCCGCCTACGAGGACGCCGTAGCCCGCTTGTTGGGCGAGACCGTGCCGATGCGCTTCACAGAGGAACCCAAGAGAGGTTTCTTCGCGCGCATGTTTGGGGGCTGACGTGGGTTTACTCGCTTTTTTTCGCAAGACTTCATCGTCGGCCAATGTCGCCAAGGAGCGTCTGCGCATTATCGTCGCGCAGGAGCGAAGTACGCGCGGTGCCCCCGACTACCTACCCACGCTGCGTCGCGAGCTACTCGAGGTGATCCGCCGGTATGTGAACATCGATCCGTCGGCGGTTCAGATCAACCTCGGACGCGATGACGGTCACGAGGTACTCGAGCTGTCGGTCGCACTGCCGGAAGAGCCGCGGGACGGCTCGATGGCCTAGCGCTGAGTTCGCAGGAGAAGCGCGCGCCGATGCTCAGAGCCTGCCACCAAAGGACAGCGTGGAGCGGGCGATGGGAATCGAGCCCACACGGGCGATGCTTTCGAGCCTTACTATTTGAGGGCATTAGACAGATAAGGCAGCAGCAAGCCCTGCTCGCTGCTGGCGATAAAGGGGCGGCCGGCAGGAAACAAGCTTGGAATATTGACTACCTGCAATAGAACCCACAGTCGCATAAAACGCTCGCGGTAGCGCACCCGACTACCGCGCTTTTCCAAAATCGCATTGTTTCCTTTCAAAAAAGGACGCAGGGCTGCGCCCACCGAGCTGTTGTTTTTGAAGCCCGCGAAGCGAATGAAAGAATCGGTGGAGGTCTCTTCATCTTCGCGAATAGCGGTGGCAAAGAGCACGCGCCGTTGTGCAGGGGTAGCCGATTCAAGGATCAGTTCGCCACGCCGACTCACCTCGGCGAGCAGTGCCGAAAACGCTCGTTTGAGTTCCTCTTGCCCCAAGCGTCCCGGCGTCGATTGTGTCCACAAGTGATACGCAAGCTGTTGCTGGTCATTCGGCGACTCCCCGGCCAGGGCAAAAATCGCCTGCAGGGTGTCCGCGGACAATTCGCGTTTACCGCGCGCGAATTGCTCCTTGAGGAATTTCGCCATATCCGCTTGTGGGATCGGCCCCACATCGAGAATCGTCGCGGATTGGTAAAAATGACTGCGCTCTGCGGTGAAGAGTTCGAGCATCGAGCCCCGGGCGCTGCCGGCGAAGAGATAAGCTACATGGGAGTGACGCTGAATTTCGGCACGCAGCACCCCGAGCAAGTGACGCGACTCGCGCTCCTCAAGATTCTCGACGATCTCCTGGAACTCGTCGAAGAACACCACCAGCGGCCGCCAGCGACTCGCCCGCTCGATTGCGTCCATGGCGCGAATAACGCTAGAAGCCTTTGCCTTAGCGCGAGCGCTCACCGACAAAATACCATGCAAGCTCAAATTCACTTCGCCGATGAACGCAAGCGCCTCTTTCAGGGGTTCCGGCAGGTGTTTTGTGAGCGCCCGATGCGCTTCGAGCGTCGTCGAAAGCCGGAGTAGTAGCCGGTCGATGAAATCCTCAACGGAATCGAGGCCTCGCAGATCAACCGCCACTAGGACCCGATCCCGCCGGGTCAGCGTATGCTCGACCAGGCTCGATTTACCCATACGCCTCTCACCGAGCAGAACGATTCGTCCCTGATTGGCGGCCGCCTCGAGTACGCTCGACTCAAGCTGGGGGCGCGAACAGAAGGGTTTACCGGGGATCAACACCTGGCCATATACAAAGGGATTGGGGATCGCCGCGGCGGTACTCATCGCGTCACTCTTTGATGGGTTTCAACACTGATCAATGTTAAATTTAACACTAATATGTGTTAATCGGCAACCGATGATGGCGGGTTGCGTCACCCTACTTTCGCTACAGGCACTCCAACATTTTTGACGGTTCCCGTTTACAAACGCGCTCGTGTCACAGCTGCTGGACAACCTTGGCGCAGAACTCAACGAAAGCCCGGACCTTCGCCGGCGGATGCTTGCGTGATGGATGGAAGGCGAACAGCGGGAAGCGCTCGCCGTGCCAATCAGGAAAGAGATCGATCAACGCGCCGCTCGTCAGCAAATCTTTGATACCCCAAGCGATGACCTGGGCGATGCCGGTGCCCGCGACGCATTCCTCCAGCATGGACTTAGGGTCGGTGAAAGTCAGCGGGCCGCTGGTCGGCACCCCGATGGTCTCCTTGGCGCGGATAAACTCCCAGTCGAACGGGCGTCCCGTATAGGGATCGAGAAACTGCAGGCAGCGATGGCGGGCGAGATCCGAGGGATGCTTGGGTTTGCCGTATCGCTTAACGTAGCCTGGCGACGCCAGCGTGAGGATCGGCGCATCGACCAGCTTGCGCGAGACGAGGGTCGAGAGGCGCGGCTTCCCGAAGCGGATGGCGAGGTCGATGCCTTGCGATACCAGATCGCCGACACGTTCGCTGGTTACAAACTCGATCGCGAGCTCGGGATAGCGTTCGCAGAAACCGCCGAGCCGGCCTGCCAGCACCAGCGGCAGGAAGAAAGGATCAATGTCGATCCTGAGGCGGCCGCGCACGGCTGAAACTGCGCCGGAAGCAACAGCCGCCGCATCCTCGATGGCGTTCAGGTGTGGCTTCACTTCCTCGTAAAAGCGCCGTCCCTCATCCGTCAGAGTGACCGATCGTGTGGTGCGATCAAGCAGCCGCACATTGAGCCGAGCCTCCAGCCGGCTGATCGCACGGCTCACGCCGGAATCGGTGAGACTAATCAGTTCCGCGGCCTTCACGAAGCTGCCGCCATCAATGACCGCGGCGAGGACGCTCACGCCGGACAAGATCCTTCCATCGAAAGCCACCGGCCAACTCCTGCTATTTAGTCATGAATCTTATGACATAAGACACATTGATTCAAGATTGCGTCGGAGCGATAAAGGCGCCAGCCAATTCGTAAGTTACAGAAAGGAGTTGAACAATGAGCCAGCAGAACAACGGCCGCAGCCTCTTCAAGGGCGGCACGATCGTCACGATGGACCCCAATGTGCCGAATCTATCGATGGGCGACGTGCTGGTCGACGGCGGCCGGATCACCGCGGTCGGCGTGAACCTCCACGCAGATGGCGCTGAGGTAATTGACGCCAGCGGCAGCATCGTCATGCCGGGGCTCATCGACGCCCACCATCACATGTGGCTCGGCGTGATGCGCCGCATGATGCCCGACGTCGACGATTTGTTCGCCTATATCGACGTCGTCGCCGAGAAGTTGGGCGCGCACTACCGCCCGCTCGACATGTATCTGAGCACGAAGTTGACCGCCGTGGCTTCGCTTGATGCCGGCATCACCACGATCATCGACGCCTGTCACTCATCGCGCAGCCCTGGACACACGGATGCGGCGCTCGACGCGCTCGACAATGCCGGCATCCGCGCCCTGCACATGGTCGGCGCCGCGATGGACAAGAAGGCCTCGACGGCCCATTTGCCGGCGGACCTCAAACGTCTCGCCGACAATTGGAATCATGGCGATGGCCTGGTTCGGGTCGGCCTTTTCGGTCAGCTCAATCTCGACTGGTGGAAGGTCGCGCGCGGCCTCGACATGCATATTCTGACCGAGTTCATCGGCGACCTGGCCAGGCTGGGCCCCGAGTTCGCCAAACCCGGCGTGCTGGGCCCGCACAATATCTTCAACCACTGCACCCGGGTACCGCAGGAGACATGGAAGCTGTTTGCAAACGCGGGCGTTAACATCACCATCAACCCGCGCTCCGACGCTCTGTTCGGCTTCGACGATGAGAGCTTCGCCTATCAGCAGGCAATCGATCACGGCCTGACCCCGGCGCTCGGCATCGACCTCGACACGGCTTTCGGCAGCGACCTGTTCGGCGAGATGCACGCCCTGTTCGGGCAGCAACGCTCGGCGATGCGCTACCGCCGCTTCCGGGGCGAGGAAAACGTG
>DATHKV010000072.1:0-3030 GCA_035488895.1 Steroidobacteraceae bacterium | reverse complement strand
TCCGTCGCCCGTCGCGAGTACGAGTCCTCCCTCTCTGCCGGCCTCGTACCCCAATGTGGCGTACGCGTGGTACGTGGTCGCGGTACTTTTCGCGGCCACGTTGCTATCGCAACTGGATCGGCAGTTGCCCGCGCTGCTGGTGCGGCCCCTGAAGCAGGAGTTCGGGATCTCCGATACCGCCTTCAGCCTGCTGCAGGGCTATGGATTCGCAATCTTTTACACGCTCGCCGGACTCCCGCTCGGCCGCTTTGTGGATCGAGGCAACCGCCGCAACCTAATTGTTGTCGGCCTTGTGTTCTGGAGCCTTGCAACGGGCTTGTTCGCATTTGCTCAGAACTACACCTATTTGCTGTTGGCACGCGTTGGTGTCGGCATCGGCGAGGCGGTTCTCGCGCCGGCCGCTTATTCGCTCATCGCGGACTATATTGCGCCGGGTCGCCGCGGTCGCGCCATGGCCGCTTACTATGTATCCCTCGCCATCGGCTCGGGGGCCTCCCTGCTTCTGGGCGGTTGGTTGCTCGGGGCCATTCCGCACGAGGGCCTGCAAATAGCCGGACTGGGACAATTCTCCAGCTGGCGCGCCGCATTTCTCATTGCCGCAGTTCCGGGTGCACCCTTGGCCTTGGTGCTGCTGCTGACGTTGCGCGAGCCTGTGCGTCACGAGGTCGCAGACGCGCCCGCTACAAGGACAGCGCCCACGGTCGGGGATTTTATTCGCTATCTGCGAGCCCAGAGCAGCACATTTCTGCGTGTGCTGACTTATCCGACTCTGCTGTCCATTATCGGATATGGCGCACTGGCGTGGGCGCCGGCGCAGTTTGATCGGCGGTTCGCGATACCGCCCGCCAAATCCGGCATTGTGATCGGCATTGTGGTCGCCGCGGCGGGTGGCATCGGTACCCTGCTAAGCGGATTCTTGAGCGATTACTGGAGCAATCGCGGAGTGAAGGCTGCGCGTCTGCGCGTCGCGTTTGTAGGCGTGCTTCTGCTGCCGGCGCCCGCTGTCCTTTGGCCTCTGGTGGGCTCCCCTGATTTGGCGTACGCGCTGCTCTTCCTGACCGTATTTTCGTTGAGCATTGCTCAGTCGGCGGCGCCCGCGCTGATCCAAGCCGTGGTGCCGAATCGCATGCGCGGGCAGGCAATTGCCTGCTATCTGCTGCTGGCGGGCCTGATGGGAATCGGGCTTGGCCCGACATTGGTGGCAGTCTTGACTGATTTCGTCTTCAAAGATCACAGCGCACTACGCTACTCACTAGCGCTCAGCGCGGCCCCGACCGCGCTATTCGCGATGTGGCTCATCGGTTCCGGATTGAAGTACTACCAGGCGACCTTCGCCGCCTTGCAGCGGTCCAATGTCTCGGAGGCCGTTGAATGTTAGCGCTTGGTCCTCCTGAGACTTGGACGGTCGGGCAGCGCGACACTGTAATCGATGCCCTGGATCGAGCAGTCGCAAAACATGCCGAGCGCATCCTCTTGGATATTGGGGGTCAGTTCCTAAGTTACGGCGATATCGACCAGCTCTCAACCCGACTGGCCAATGCACTGTTGAAGCTGGGCGTAGGTCCGGGTCAAACGGTTGTGACGATGCTCGACAATAATGCCGACGCGATTGTCAGCTGGATTGCGATTAATAAATTGCGCGCGGTCAGCGTCCCGATCAATACAGCTTTGCGAGGCGAATTTCTGCGACATCAGATCGCCGATGCAGGGGCTAAACTCGTCATTTGCGAGGCCGACTATCTTGCGCGCATTCGTGATCTCATCGGCGCTCTGCCGTCGGTAGAGACGATCCTGGTCCGGGGCGCGATGGACAGCTCGGCGCAGTCGTCCGGCGCGCGCATTGTTCCCCTCGATGAATATAGAGGCAATGACGATGCGCCGCTGAACGAAAAGCCGCAGCCGTCCGACCTGGCCTGCCTGATCTATACCGCAGGCACCACAGGTCCCTCCAAGGGCTGCATGCTTAGTTACAATTTCATGTGCAATCTTGCTCGATTGCAACTCCGTGCCGGTCCTGCGAGTGAAAACGACATTACCATCACACCGCTGCCGTTGTTTCACATGAACGCTGTATGCGTGGGTGTGCTCTCAAACATTTTAGTCGGCGCGAGAGTCGCGATTTTGCCGCGATTCTCGGTGTCGAATTTCTGGCCCGAAGTGCAGCGCTCAGGAGCCACAATCGCGTCGATCTTAGGCGGAATGGGCGCGCTGCTTGCGCAGGCCCCCGACACCGAAGCAATGAAGCGGTGCGTTGGACAAATCCACACTGTCCGCGGCAATCCGTTTACCGAGGCGACGAAGCAAATTTGGCGCGAGCGTTTTGGCGCGCGCCAGGTGGGGGGAAACGGCTACGGACTCACGGAGGCCTGTGTCGTTACTTCATTGCCCGCCGGGGAATTCGCGGCGCCCGGCTCTTCGGGCAAGCGTATTCCCGATTTCGACGTGCGCATCGTCGATGAGCTCGACCGTGAATTACCTGCCGATGTACCGGGTGAAATTGTCGTGCGGCCGCTGCGCCCGGACATCATGTTCCAAGGATATTGGGGACGGCCCGAGGAAACGCTGCGATTGATGCGCAACCTCTGGTTCCACACGGGCGATATCGGCAAGTTCGACGATCAAGGGTTTTTTTACTTCATTGATCGCAAGAAGGACTATCTGCGACGGCGCGGCGAGAATATCTCGAGTTTTGAGATGGAGTCGGCGTTTGCGCAACATCCCGACATCGCCGAGGTGGCCGTGCACGCCGTGCCAGCAGTGAATGGCGAGGATGACGTGAAAGTGACCGCGGTGCGCCACCCGCAATCTCAGTTGACGGCGGAAGCGTTGTTTCGTTGGGCGATGGGCAAGGTGCCTTATTATGGCTTGCCTCGGTATATCGAGTTTCGCGAATCACTGCCGAAAAATCCCCAGGGCCGAGTTCTCAAATACGAGTTGCGAGAACAGGGTAAGACCCAGACCACCTGGGATCTGGAACAAACCGATATCAAGATTGAGAAGCGCTAGAAAACCTAGGGTGAATGAATGGCT
>DATHKV010000071.1:0-10863 GCA_035488895.1 Steroidobacteraceae bacterium | reverse complement strand
GCGTGCACTTTTTATCTGACGGATACCGAGAGCGCCCGGTATTGAAAAAACCTTTTGCCTATGAGGATCTCGGCCACATGTTAACTCTCCTTCTGTCTTAGATCGCAAGGCATGCTTGTAATGCATGGAGAGATGACGATGAATGCTTCGACCAATCCTAGACACAACCAGTTATTGGCGGCATTGCCTCAGGAACAGTGGCAACGCTGGTTACCGCACCTTGAGCACATCAACATGCCCCTTGCGCAAGTGCTTTACGAGCCGGGCGGAACGCTAAGTCATGTTTACTTTCCTACCACCGCTATCGTGTCGCTACTCTACGTAATGCAGAACGGCGAATCGGCAGAGATCGCGGTCGTGGGTAACGACGGCGTCGTCGGCGTCTCCCTCTTCATGGGTGGCGGATCCACCTCCAGCCGCGCGCTGGTTCAAAGTGCCGGGGGCGCCTATCGGCTGACAGCGCAGTTGATGAAGAAAGAATTTGATCGCGGCGGCCCGGTGCTTCACCTATTCCTTCGCTACACGCAAGCACTGATCACGCAGATGGTTCAAACTGCGGCGTGTAATAGGCATCATTCGCTCGACCAGCAACTGTGTCGCTGGCTGCTGCTGAGCTTGGATCGTCTTCAAGGCACGGAAATGGTGATGACGCAGGCTCTGATCGCTCATATGCTCGGCGTGCCTCTTATAGGCGCGACCGAAGGGGCGCTGAAACTGCAGACGGCCGGCCTCATTGATTACGCACAGGGCCGGATTCGGGTGCTCGACCGCGCAGGCCTGGAGAAGCGCACTTGCGAGTGCTATGCCGTGGTCAAGAAAGAGTACGACCGACTGCTTACCGCACCAATTAGCCGCGTAGAGCATATTCAACGCGTGATTTTAAAATGGAGTGCGGCAGGAAACCTAGAAGGCCGGCGGGAAGGGATTGTTACCACCAGTCGTTGTCGGGAAAAGAGCTGCCGCACTCCCAAAACTGATTTACCAAGTTGACCGATACACTCCCTCGTTGATCATCACGACCACACGTCCTTCCGGTAGATGTCCTCCTGATGCGTCCTGAGCCACATCAGTCTTGATGGTTAAACCTTGGGCACGTACGGCTAAGGTCCGAATGACTGCCAAACGATGTCGTAGCTGCAGTGAGTCTTGTTCCGTTGAATGTAGGGCCGCAGCTACGGGGTGTGTTACCCGGTTGCTCTGATCGCCGGCACTCGCTAAATGACCCGTCTTGAACAAAGCCTCCAAGTGAAGTGAGGCGATTAGGCCGACTTGAGCGCGAGCATCTGTGATCATGGCCTTCCTTGGATATGCGAGTCTATTAAGCTATCTATACAGCGAGCGTTTCGTCTGTACGCTACGCCGCTTATGTCAACTTACTTTTGGTCAGAGCTCTCTCTTCCCGAAGATCTTGTTTCTGAGCAGCATTTGCACGGACTCCGATGACTCGAAACTGGTCAGTGCGGTGATTAATTTGGGGCGCAGTTTCAATCTCCAGGTCATCGCGGAGGGAGTGGAAACGCGGGAACAATTTATAGCCCTGCAAGCGCAAAACTGCGCCGAAGGACAAGGCTACTATTTCCAGAAACCTATTGTCGCCGATGAATTTGCGAAGCTGCTGGGTGCGGACCTGGCGACCACCGTAGCCGCCTGACGCGGGCTCATGTGCTGAGATCCCATTCCATTGCAATCATCGTCCTGACGCAATCCTCGGGCAAATACGCCATCCACCGAAGAATGTTGGCCTCTGAGCGCGCGACATCATCATCGACCCGCACGTCGATCGGCAAAACCGCATCCGATGATTCCAATGAGCCCTCGACGAAGAATAACTGCAGAACCTGAGTAGTGGTATCCATCGATTCACTCCCAAGGTTGGCGGTTCGATGTAATAATTGCACGACGTGCGGGTTCCCGCTGTGCGGTAGCGTACACAGGCGTCGAACTCCGCCCGCCGAGGTTCTCAGTGCTCCAAAGCCACCGCTGCGGCGCCGATCTCGTCCAATTCCGCCAAGACTTGCGGCGGCAGCGTCAACGGCGCGGCGGCCAGGTTCTCGCGCAAATGGGCGACCGACGCGGTGCCGGGGATGAGAAAAATATTCGGGGCGCGCTGCAGCAGCCAGGCGAGTGCGGCCTGCATCGGCGTGACTCCGAGTCGTGCTGCCGCATCGGTCAGCGTCGATGACTGCAGGGGCGTGAACCCGCCGAGCGGGAAGAACGGAACGTACGCGATTCCGCTTAGGCTCAAGTCATCGATCAATGCGTCATCATCTCGATGCGCGAGGTTGTAATAGTTCTGCACACAGACGATTTCGCAGATCCGACGGCCCTCGGCGACTTGAGCGGCCGTGACGTTGCTGAGCCCAATGTGTCGCACCAGACCCTGGCGCTGCAGATCGGCCAGGACGCTAAGCGGTGCCTCGATTGAACCCTCTGCGGGGTGGTGCACGTCGAACATGCTGCGCAGATTGACGACCGGCAGGACGTCCAACCCTAAGTGGAGAAGATTGTCATGGACCGCCTGGGTCAGCTCGTCGCGCGACATGGCCGGAATCCATGATCCATCCTCGCCGCGTCTCGCGCTAATCTTCGTGACGATGACCAGATCATCGGGGTAAGGGTGAAGTGCTTCGCGGATGATCTGGTTGGTCACGTGTGGGCCGTAGAAGTCGGCGGTGTCGATGTGATTCACGCCGCTGGCAACGGCCTCGCGCAATACGGACAACGCCGCGTCGCGATCCTTGGGCGGACCGAACACGCCGCGTCCCGCGAGTTGCATGGCCCCGTAGCCCATGCGATTTACGATGCGGTCGCCGAGCTTAAAAGTGCCGGATTGATGGGAGTTGGACATGATTGCGATTCCTCATAAGTTCAGTGAGGTGTGATGCTAGGCGCGTCCATGGCGTTCCACAATCGGCTATAATCCGTACGGGTTGTGCGAAATACCGAACAATGGATATTGATCTCAATGACTTGAATGCATTCCTGGCCGTTGCGCGCGCGAAGGGCTTTCGTGACGGCGCGCGGGCGAGCGGCGGCAGTGCCTCCGGACTCAGCGAGGCGGTGCGTCGGCTGGAAACCGAATTGGGTGTGCGGCTGCTTCACCGCACGACGCGCAGCGTGGCGCCGACCGAGGCGGGAGAGCGGTTGCTCAGCCGCCTTGGACCGGCGTTGAATGAGGTGCACGCAGCCCTCGACGTGGTGAATAGTTTTCGCAGCCGGCCGGCGGGAACGTTGCGGCTCAATGTCCCGGTCAGCGCGGTGCGCCTGACGCTTCCCGCGATCGTTCCGCCTTTCCTGGCGGCTTATCCAGACATCAAACTGGAGATATTCGCCGACGACAGCTTTGTCGATGTCCTCGCTGCCGGGTGCGACGCGGGAATTCGCTACGGCGAGCGCTTGGAAAAAGACATGATCGCGGTGGCGATCAGGCCGCGCGTCCAACGCTTCGCGACCGCCGCATCTCCCGCCTATCTTGATCGTTACGGCCGGCCTCAACACCCGCGCGAGTTGCTGAAGCATGCCTGCCTGCGTGGCCGCTTCACCAGCGGCGTCATGCCGACCTGGGAGTTCGAGCGCAAAGGCGAGATCGTGCAGGTCGATCCGTCCGGGCCTCTCCTCGTGCAGATCGGGGCGGCCACGGATCTTGCGGTCGAGGCGGCGCTCGCCGGCACCGGCATCGTTTATCTTTTCGAGGACTGGCTGCGCCCGCATTTCGACAGCGGTGCACTCGAGGCCATTCTTCAGCCTTGGTGGCAGGATTTTCCAGGGCCTTTTCTCTACTATCCCGGCCGACGCCTCGTGCCGGCGCCCCTGCGCGCGTTCGTCGATTTCATCAAGTCGGCGTCAGCAGAAACGGCAGTGTGAGCAAGAGTTCGGACAGTCCGTTCCAGGCCACCTGGATGCCGATGCAAAACAGCAGAAACGCGGACAGGCGCACCACGATGGTGGTGCCGGTGGCACCGATCCACTTGGCGAGGCGCGCGGAGTTTCGATAGAAGCCGTAAATCAGCACCGACAGCAGCGCGGTGGCGGCGAGCGTTTCGACGAAGAAGGCCACCAGTGAAACGTGGAAACCGGTGGGGCGGCCGGCGCCCACCGAGATCGCCACCGAAATGGTGCCCGGACCCGTGGTCAGCGGCATGGTGAGCGGATAGAACGCCAGCCGGCTCGGCGCCACATCCATGGACTTCGGTTCCGGCGTTTCGCTGCGACGCTGTTCGGTCACATCGGGTGCATTGAGCATGCGCCAGCCGGCGGCGGCGACGATGATGCCGCCCGCGACGCGCAGCACCGGCAGCGAGACGCCGAAGAATCCCAATACATAGGCGCCGATGTACAGCGATGCGGCCACGATCGCGAAGGAATAGATCGCGACCCAGCGCGCGGTCGCCGAGCGGGTCTTCGAATCGAGCTCGCGCGTGGCGCCGAAAAAGATGAAGGCACCCGACAAGGGATTGACGATGGAGAACAGCGCGGTGAAGGCGAGCAGGAAGCTGGAAAAGGAGAACGCGTTCATAGGGCGCGCATTCTAGCGAATCGCCGCGTGTTGCTAGTGAATTTGCGCCGGTTGCGAAGCTTGCGCGGCGCCGGAGGCCTGCGCTTCCAGGATGGCCTTCACCAGGGGTTGCGGCGAGTAGCCGGCGGCGTAGGGCGTGAGGCCTAAGCGCACGATGACCAGCTGACGCGACTGGATGATGGCGATGTTCTGGCCGTCGTGGCCGGACATCCAGAAGGTGTCGGGCGGAATGCCGAAGGCGGCGTCGGGATTCACGCCGGGCGTGGCGGCGTCCGATCCCCAGAGCCAGGTTTGGCCCTTGCCGTACTGGCCGTGCGAGGCGGGGACCGGGGCCGCCATCATGGCGACGTAGCCCGCGGGCAGCAATTGTTGTCCCTCCCAAACTCCGTCTCGCAACAGGAACTCACCGTAGCGGGCCCAGTCGCGCGCGGTGGCATACATATAAGAAGACCCTACCAGGCTGCCATGCTCATCCGGCTCGATTGTCGCCGTGGTCATTCCGAGGGGTCCGAAGAGCCGCACGTTGATGAACGATGCCAGGTCCTGCGGCTGCGCATCCTGCGCGATGCGCGCCAGAATGACGGCGGTGCCGCTGGAGTACAGCCACGCCTCGCCCGGCGGATGCGCCAAGATCGGCGAGCGCGCGAAGGCGGCCATGTCGGGCTGCAGGTACAACATGCTGGTGACATCGGAGACTGCGCCGTAGGCCTCATTCCATTGCAGGCCGCTCGACATGGCGAGCAGGTCGCTCAAGCGAATTTTTTCGCGGCCGTCGGTGCCCGGCCAGAATCCGGCTTGCTCGAGGGACAGCTTGCCGTCCTTGATGAGCATGCCGATGACCCCCGCCGTCACAGTCTTGGTCATGGACCAGCCGAGCAGCGGCGTCGTGGGCGTGAAGCCGGCGGCGTAGCGCTCGGCGACGATGCGGCCGTGATCGACGACCACGATGGCGCGCGCACCGGGACCGGCGAGTACGGCGTCTTGCAGCACTTGATCGATCGCGGGCTTGGTCTCGACCCGTGTACCCTCGGGCCAGAGGGGAGGCACGAGGGGATCGAAAGAAGGCCGCGGAGGATAGGCCGTGGGCGCTGGAGCAGCCGCAACGGAATCGAGCTTGCCATTCGGCACCACGGTGCAGCCCCTGCCGGGCCGTGCCACGGCCACGCCACCGCCGATGAAACCCAAGAATCCGGCGCGCACCACGCCGTGTTCGCGGTCGACCGCAACGCGCATGAACTTCAAGATCGAGACGCCCGGCGCCTGCACGTCGACTTCCAGTACCTCCTTTGGATCGCGCGCCGCCAGAAAGACGTTGGAGCAGACGATCTTGGCGGAATAATTCGCGCCGACGCGCAACAGCGCCGGGGGCTTGAGCCACAAGAAGAGCACCAGCACGACGAGCAGCAGCAACAATCCACCGAGGATTCGCTTGAGTATTTTCATGAAACTACCAGTTGAGCCCGGCCATCAGCGCCGCGTACGTATTGATGCCGTCCCAGAGGTTTTGCAGGCGCAGGTTTTCATTCGCGGCATGCTGGTTGTTGTCGTGATTGACGATGGGCAGACAGACGATGGGCGCGCTGAAGACATCGGCAAACATATAGAGCGGCACGCTGCCGCCGGACATGGGCATCACGACCACGGGCGCGCCGGCGGCCTTGCCGGCGGCGGCGATCACGGCCTTCGCCGCGGGTGAGGACATGTCGGAGCGCAGGGCCGGGTAGCCTCCATCCCAGGTGAGCTTGATGAGGCGCGGAGACTTTGAGCGTGTGGCGGCATCGGGTTCTTCGCTCACGAGGGTCCAGCCGCGCGCGGTCAGGAAGCGTTCGACGGCGGCGCGCACCAGCGCCGGCGTTTGATCCGGCACCAAGCGAAAGTCCACGGACAGGACCGCGGTGGTGGGAATGGCGTTGGCTGCGGCGTCGCCGACTTGTCCTGCCCGAATACCGCGGATGTTGAGCGCCGGTCGCATAATGCTGGTGGGCAGGTCTTCACTGCCCTCGGAGCGGCCGATGCCGTATTCCTTTTTGAGGGCGTCGCCGACCGGCGGCATGGCTTCGAGCGCGGATCGCTCCGCCCCCGTGATGGCGCGCACGCTGTCGCTTAAGCCGGGAATCAAAATGCGTCCCTCATCGTCACGCATCTGCGCAATCAGGTTGGCGGCCATGGCGGCGGGATTCGGCACCCAGTTGCCGTAGTGCCCGTCGTGCAGCGCACGCAACGGTCCGTAAATGGTGGCGTCCAGGCTCAAGACGCCGCGCGCGCCGAAGTACACCATGGGTTTGCGGCTCTGGTGCACGGGACCATCGCCGATGAGAATCAGATCCGCGCTCAGGAGCTTTTGATTTTCCTTGAGCGCGTGGCTCAAGTGCCCGGAGCCGGCCTCTTCCTCGCCTTCCCAGAGCACTTTGATATTGACCGAGGGGGCGGTGTGCGTGGCCTTGAGTGCATCGAAAGCGGCCAGGAAGGCCGCGATCGAGGCCTTGTCGTCGCTGACAGCGCGGCCGAAGAGACGCCACTCGGGATCGAAGGGTGAGGCGGCGTGCTTCCAGTCGACCTCGTGTGCATCGGCACTCGAGGCATTCGCGCGCATCACGGGCACGAAGGGATCGGAACTCCACTGCGCGGGCGTCACCGGCTGGCCGTCGTAGTGTGCGTAGAACACCACGGTGCGCTTGGCATGCGGCGTCATCAACGAGCCGAATACCGCGGGCGGGAAGCCCGGCGCCGTGGCGAGCTCGGACACCGTAAAGCCGCGGGTTTTCAGTGCGGCCTCGAGTGCTTGAGCGGTGGCGGTAAGGCCCGCCGGGTCGGCGGCGACGCTCTTGAGCCGCGTCAGGGCGTCGATCTCTGCCACGATGGCGGCCTCGTGCGAGAGGCGGTATTGCTCGACTTGGGCGCGAAGATCGGCGGCGTGCGCGGGCAAAACGAGCGCGAGCGACGCGGCGGCGGCGAGACGGGCAAACCACGGCATTATATTTTCTCTCCCCTTTGGACGGGCGCGATGGGCTCAAGTATCTTAACAAGGTTGGGAGGGTGCAGGACGACGCCCTTGGGTCAGAGGATGAGGGATGAAACATCTGAAACTTACATGCTGCGCCCTGGGCGCAGCCATCCTCTGCACCGTGCAGCTTGCCCGGGCGGCGCCCTTCGATTTGCAATTCAACCAAGTCGTGGATGATTTCGTGTTCGGCTCGTTGGCGCTCTCGCCAGTCACCGCCAGCACCGCGGGCTACCATCAGCACAAGGGTGAGATGCTCGAGGATGAGCTGGATGATTTCAGTGCAGCCGGTATCAAGGCCACGCTCACGCTCCAGCGTAGTATCGAGGCGCGCATCGCCAAGCTCGATCCCAAATGGCTGACCCCGGAACAGCGCGCCGACATCGAAATTATGCTCAATGCCATCCATGCCACGCGGCTCGACATCGAGAGCGTGCAGAGCTACCGGCATAACCCGACCGTCTACGTCGAACTGATCGGCAATGCCCTGTACACGCCCTATGTCCTGCGCTATGCGCCGGCCGAGGAACGCTACAAGCACATCGTGCAGCGCCTGATCGGGATTCCGGAACTCATCCGTCAGGCCGAGCAGAATCTCTCCGATGCACCGGAGATCTGGAACAAGGTGGCGCGCGAGGAGAACACCGGCAACATCGAACTCATCGATGGCGTGCTGCGCACGGGTTGTCCGAGGTCTGTGGTGCGTGAGTACGCGCAGGCTGCGGGGCCGGCGCTCATCGCGCTGCGCGCCTTCAACGCCTTTCTCGAAGGCAGCCTGGCGAAGAAAACCTCCGACTGGCGCATCGGCAAGGTGGCGTATGCGAAGAAGTTCAGCTATGTGCTCGCGACCGGCAAGACGCCGGAGACGCTGCTGAAGGAGGCGGAGGCGGACCTTGCCAAGACGCGCGAGGAAATGATCCAGCTGGCCGCGCCGAAGACGGTGGAGCAGGCGCTGGCCGAGGTGGCGGCCCATCATGCGACGCCGCACACTTATATGGCCGCAGCCAAACAGAGTCTGGCGACCGCCACGGCCTTCGTGCGCGAGAAGGACCTGGTGACGCTGCCGCCGAACGCGAATCTGCAGGTGATCGAGACGCCGGTGTTCATGCGCGGCGTCTACGGCGTGGGCGGCTTCAATCAGGCGCCGGCGCTCGAGCCGAGGCTCGGCGCATTTTTTTGGGTGACGCCGATCTCGGACGCCTGGCCGCAGGCGCGCATCGATTCCAAATTGCGCGAGTACAACGATTCGGGTCTGGCGCACTTGACGGTGCACGAGGCGATGCCCGGACACTATGTGCAGGCGGAATACGCCAACAATGTGCAGCCGCGCGCGCGCCGCCTATTGCGCGACATCTTCGGCAACGGGCCGTATGTCGAGGGCTGGGCGGTGTATACACAGCAGCTCATGGCGGAGGAGGGCTACCTGAGCGATTCCCCGGGCTACAAATTGACATTGGCGAAGCAGATGCTGCGTGTGCTGGCCAACACCATCCTGGACGTGCGCCTGCAGACGCAGGACATGACGGATGCGGAGGCGCTCGAGCTCATGACCCAGGGCGCGTACCAGGAAATGGAAGAGGCCACGGCCAAACTGCAGCGCGCCAAGCTGTCGTCCTGCCAATTGCCCACCTACTACGCGGGCTACAAGGGCTGGCTGGCGGCGCGCGATCATTTCAAGGCGACACACGGCCAAGTGATGAGACTGAAGCAATTCCATGAGGCGGCGCTGCGCGAAGGGGCGGTGCCGCTGCCGGTGCTGGAAGAATTATTAAATTAAACTTCCCGGCGCTTTTAACTTATGGCGCTTTGACTTAAACCGCGGCACGGCGCAAGCAGCGCGCAAATGCCGTGAATCTCAGCGCTTCGAAGCAAATTAAATGTCGCCGCGCCCTTACGTCGGTACCCGGCGACATGCCGCCGCGCGAAGCTCACCCGTACCATGACGCCGTCAAATCCACTGTGGGTGTTAGCGCGTGACGACCAATCTTACCTACGCCGCCGAGGCCGCTTCGGGCAGAACGCTGGAGGCGTTGGCGCAAGTCATCAAGGCCTTGGCGCCGGAAGTATCCGGCGTTTCGTTTCATGATTTTGCGGCCGACACGCTGTGGCTGTCGGAAGATTTTCTGCTGCCGGAGGATCATCAGCTGGTGGAGGATTCGCTCTCCAGCGATCCGGGCGGCAATCTCGATGTCTCATACGCGCCGCGCGAGGACGGTAATTATTCGCTCGCCATTCCGGTGCGCGATTCGCAGGGCGCAATCAACGGCGCGGTGCGCCTGAGCATCGATGCCTCGATCACGGACACGCGCACGAACGAGACGCTGGAGCAGAAGCTCGCGCCGGTGTTCGTGTGCCTGTCGGCGGAATTCGAACGTCGGGCGGGTTTTCCGCTGCTGATCAGCGAGGACACGCAGGAGGGTGCGCAGATCGAAAACGCACTGCACGCCGAGCGCTTCGAATTGTTCCTGCAGCCGATTTGCTCGCTGCACGACAATGTGGGGCTTGCGCACTACGAGGTGCTGCTGCGCCTGCGCACCGCGAACGGCAGCCTGATCGAGCCGAAGGAATTTCTGGCACGCGCCGCGCAGCAGCGGCTGATGCCGAACATCGATCGCTGGGTGGTGCGAACCTTGCTCCTGTGGCTCGGCAACAACCGCAAGCTCTGGGCGCGGGTGCCTTCGGTGTTCTCGATCAACTTATCGGCGCAGTCCATGACCGACGATGGGTTCGTCAGCTACGTGGAAACCTGCGTCGCCAAGAGCGGCCTGCCGCCGCAGGCGCTGTGCTTCGACATCACGGAACGCTTTGCGGCCTCGGGCAGCATCACCATGGCCGAGTCCCTGAAGCGGCTGGAGGCATTGGGCTGCGAGGTCGCGCTGGATGATTTCGGCGCCAACCCGCCGGCCTACGGCTATCTTCGATCGGTCCCCGCGCATTACTTCAAGATCGACAGCTCACTGGTCGAAGCCGCACCGACCGACCGCGTGGCGCGGGCGATGATCTCCGCGATCGTGCGCATGGCGGGCGACTTGGGCGTGCAAACCGTGGCCGAATCGGTGGAGTCGGACGTGGAACTGCAGGCGGTGCGTTCCCTGGGCGTCGACTTCGCGCAAGGCTATTTGCTGGGCAAACCGAAATCCCTGAGCGGCTACGACTTCGCCCCCGACGCGGTCAACTGACGCCTTCGGCTTACCAGACGCGCACCCGTTCATTCGGTGCGAGATACAAAGTTTGCCCGGCCTTGACCTGGAAGGCGTCGTACCAGCCGTCGAGATTGCGCACGGTGTAGGTGCGGTACTGGGCGGGGGCGTGGCCGTCGGTGATGACCTGATCGCGCAGCGCGGCG
>DATHKV010000070.1:0-5685 GCA_035488895.1 Steroidobacteraceae bacterium | reverse complement strand
CGTAAGAAATACCTTCGATCACCACATCCCAGGCCTTCCAGCCTTCCGGCGTTTTTCGCAGGCTGAAATTCACGGGCACCTTGTCGCCGGCGGACTTCTTGACTTCGGTTCGGACCGTCGCGGTCGTATCGCTCGCTTCGCCCTTGTACGGAAGAACGACGAAGCGATCGCCGGTGAAATCGATCAACGCCGCCCCATAATTTCGCAGCAGCGAATGGTAGAAGGCATCGACAAAGCGCTTGCGTTGCTCGGGAGTCGCCGTCCTCCAGCTTTGCCCCAGAACCAGCCGCGCCGAATATTCAGTGTCGAAATTCGGCAGCAGCACATTGCCCACCAGCGCGTCGAGCTTGGCGGGATCGGCCCGGTACATCGCGCGGTTCGCATCCAGTTCCTGAAGCATCTTCTTGGCGGAATTCTCCACGAGTTGCTGGGGCGTGAGTGCGCTCGCGTTGGGCGCAGCAGCGGGCGTATCGGCCGCGTGCGCGCCGACGTTCAACATCGAGACCAACATGCTCAAGATGATCAATCTGTTCATTTCGTTTTCTCCGTCGCTTTCGAATCCGCAGGCGCGGGCCGTTGCTCATCCGCCTTGGACTTGGTGAAATTCGCCAGGACCTGGCCGATTAGATTCTCCAGAACAAATGCCGATTGCGTAAAGTCGATTTGACCCTGGTCCTTGAGATAGGTGTCCGCACCGCCCGCGGTGAGCCCGATGAATTTGCCGCCCAGCAAACCCTGCGTGTAGATACTGGCATCGCTGTCGGTGGGAATCTTGTTGTAGCGCTCGTTCAATCGCAGTAACACGACCGCCTTGTATTCGTTGGAGTCGAAGTCGATCTTCGTCACACGTCCGACTTCAACGCCCGACATCGACACCGGAGCGCCGACTTTCAGATCCCCGACGTTGTCGAACTTCGCCGTCACTTCATAGTGCGGCGGGCCAAACCAGGAGAGCCCGCGGCTCGTGGTCTGCGTGGTCAGAAAAAACAGTGCCGCGAATCCCAGCAGTACAAACGAGCCGGTGCCTAGATTCAACGTGCGCGACTTACGCATAGCATCACTCCTACAAAAACGCTGCGGTGATCAAGTAGTCCAGAAACAGAATCACCACCGCCGAGGTAACGACCGTACGTGTGGTGGCTCTGCCGACGCCCTCCGCAGTGGGCGTCGCATAATATCCCTGGTAGACGGCAATGAGGCTGCAGGCAACGCCAAAGACCAGGCTCTTTACGATGCCTTCAGTGACATCCGACAGGCCGATCGCGGCACGCATCTGCGACCAGAAGCTGCCGGAGTCGACTCCCATGATCTGTACACCGACCAGCTGAGCGCCGTAAATACCGATGACGCTGAAAATCGCGGCCAGGAGCGGCATGGAAATGACGCCCCCCAGGAATCTCGGCACGACCACGCGTTGAATGGGATCGACCGCCATCATTTCCATGGCCGAGATCTGATCCGTGGCGCGCATCAAACCCAGTTCGGACGCCAATGCCGTGCCGGCCCTGCCGGCAAAAAGCAACGCGGTGACGACAGGTCCGAGTTCCTTGACGAGGCCAATGGTCGCCGCCGTGCCCAGCGCTTCTTCCGAGCCGAAGCGCTGCAGCAGCTGAAATCCCTGCAAGCCCAACACCATCCCGACGAACAGGCCGGACAGCATGATGATGACCAGGGAAAAGGCGCCCGAGTTGAAGATCTGTTGCGAGATCAGGCTGAATCGCAACAAGGCGCGCGGTGAATTGACCACCAGCCGAAATAGAAAATGTACGACCGAGCCCAGGCCTTCAAGGGCCTCGGTAAAGCTTTCCCAGAGTTCCTTGAACATGCTCAAAGAGCCTCTTTGCGCGACATCAGTTCATCGAAATAATCCGGCGCCGGAAAGTGAAACGGCACCGGTCCGTCCGCCAGACCCCCGATGAACTGTTTGACGATTTCAGTTGGATTGGACTTGAGTTCCTGCGGTGAGCCGCCCGCGACCACCTTGCCGCCGGAGAGCAGAAATACCTGGTCCGCGACCGAGGAAATCTCCGAGACATCGTGCGACACGACGATGCTGGTGATCCCGAGCGTATCGTTCAAGCGGCGAATCAGGCGCAAAATCACGCCCAGGGAGATGGGATCCAAGCCGACAAAAGGCTCATCGTAAATCAGCAGATCAGGGTCCATGACAATGGCCCGCGCGAGCGCGACTCGCCGGCTCATTCCACCTGACAATTCCGCGGGCATCAGCTCCGCGGCGCCTCGCAAGCCCACCGCTTGCAGTTTGGTGAGCACCAGTTGCCGGATCAGCCGCTCGGTCAGATCGGTGTGCTCGCGCAACGGAAATGCGACGTTCTCGAACACGCTCAAATCGGTCAGTAGCGCGCCATTCTGAAATAGCATTCCCATCTTGCGGCGCAGTACATACAAATCTGCGCGCGACAGGGTCCGCATATTCGCGCCGGCCACTTCGATCTCGCCATTGTCCGCCAGCACCTGTCCCGTGATCAGCCGCAGCAGCGTGGTCTTTCCGGTGCCGCTGGGACCCATCACGGCGGTGATCTTGCCGCGCGGAATCTGGATATCGAGACCCGCGAACACGGGGCGCCCGTTTACCGCGTAATCCAGATTCCGAATATCAACGATGGTGGCGGATGGGTTCAATGTTTTGACTACGCAGCCGCGTCGGAAAGACGCGGCCGTGGGCGCCGGTCCTTACGCCGCAGATTCCAAGGCGGCACTGTACTCGCCCACCGCCGCCAGTCCATTGAGTTTCGCCCGCTTCGACAGCGCCTTCTGGCCTGCGGCGAATCCGCTGTCCTTGCCGCCCCACGCATTCAACGCGTCTTCTTGTAGAGCGCGCCCGTAGCTGAAGGTCAGTGCCCACGGCAAAGGTCCCGCTGCATGCATGAGGTTCAAGTGGAGCGTGGCGTCGACCGGGCTTTGGCCGCCGGACAGAAACGCGATGCCGGGCACCGCGGAGGGCACCTGGCGCTTGAGCGTGCGAACCGTCGCTTCGGCGATGCGTTGCGGCGTGGCCTGGTCGGCGCATTTCTTGCCGGGGATGACCATGTTCGGCTTCAGGATCATGCCCTCTAACGAGACGCGTGCGGCAAACAGGTGACTGAATACACTATCGAGCACCGCGTTCGTGACCTCCTCGCAGCGCTCCAGAGGATGCGCGCCGTCCATGAGCACTTCCGGCTCCACAATGGGGACGATCCCCGCCTCTTGGGCGAGCGCCGCGTAGCGCGCCAGCCCTTCCGCGTTGGCGTCGATGGCGTAGCGGCTGGGTATTCCTGAATCGATATTGATCACGGCGCGCCATTTGGCAAAGCGCGCGCCCAGCTTGTGGTATTCGGCAAAGCGCTCACGCAGGCCGTCGAGACCCTCGGTCATCGTCTCGCCCGGGAACCCTGCCAGCGGCTTGGCGCCCAAATCCACCTTGATGCCGGGGATCATGCCGGCCTTGGCGAGATAGGCTGGGAACGGGACGCCATCCTTGGTTTTTTGACGCAGCGTCTCCTCATACATGATGACGCCGCTGATGTAATCCTTGGCGCCCGCAGCGCTGAACAGCATCTCGCGGTAGGCCCGGCGATTCTCCTCGGTTGACTCCAACTTGATGGTGTCAAAGCGCTTTTTGATGGTGCTGCTGCTTTCGTCGGCGGCCAGTATTCCGCGATTTTTGGCGACCATACCGCGGGCAATGGTGTTCAGCTCTCCAATATTCATGTCTTACGCGTCTCTTTTTTAGATTGAGGGTTAACTTAAGCCAAGGATAACAAACCTGGCTTCGGTCCGCCCTCCGGCTGGAACTCAACGCCAAATAGGACTAAACTAGTCCTACATGAATCTCCGACCGGAGGGGCCTTAATTTATGCTGCGTATGGGAAAAATGACGGATTACGCGACCGTCGTACTCGCCAGTTTAGCGCAAGAGCCCGCTACGCATCGCGCTGCAACTGAACTCGCAGAGCGCACGCGCCTGAGCCGGCCGACAGTCAGCAAGGTCCTCAAGGGTTTGCAGCGTGCCGGGCTGGTGATTTCATCCCGCGGCGCGCAGGGGGGCTACCGCCTGGCGCGCAGGCCCACAGAGATCACGGCGGCGCAGATTATCGATGTGTTTGAGGGACCCATTGCCATTACCGAGTGCAGCGGCGCGTCCAGCCAATGCGGCATCGAACGGCTGTGCCGAGTGGGCGGCGCCTGGCAGCGCGTCAATGCGGCCATTCGCCGGGCGCTGGAGGACCTCACGCTGCACCAACTCGCGGGGCTCGATTCCGCGGGCGTGCGTATTGCCGATCTTGCGTCTGAAATACACGTGAATACTTGAAACATGCCCCCATCTACTCAACGTCTGAACCATCTGGAACACCGTGTCTAGCAAGTCTCTAGAAGTCGAAGCCCTTGTCGGTCAGAAATATCGCCACGGGTTCATCACTGACATCGAGTCGGACAGCCTGCCTCCCGGTCTCGACGAAGATGTCGTGGCCGCGATTTCCCTAAAGAAACGCGAACCGCAGTTCCTGCTCAATTGGCGGCTCAAGGCGTTTCGCCATTGGCTGACCATGCGCGAACCCACCTGGGCGCACGTGCACTACAAGCCCATCGACTACCAGGACATTTCCTATTATTCCGCCCCCCGGGCGCCGGCCAATGCGCCGAAGAGTCTGGAAGAGGTGGATCCGAAGCTGCTCGCCACTTACGAGAAACTGGGCATCCCGCTGCATGAACGCGCGCGCCTGGCCGGCGTCGCGGTCGACGCGGTCTTTGACAGTGTTTCGGTAGCGACGACCTTCAAGGAAAAACTCGGCAAAGCCGGCGTCATTTTCTGTTCCTTCTCGGATGCCGTGCGCAATCATCCTGAACTGGTCGAACGCTACCTCGGCACGGTCGTACCCACGGGCGACAATTTTTTCGCGGCGCTCAATTCGGCGGTGTTCTCCGACGGATCGTTCGTTTATGTGCCGCCCGGTGTGCGTTGCCCGATGGAACTGTCGACCTACTTTCGGATCAATGCGGCAAAGACCGGGCAGTTCGAACGCACGCTGATCATCGCCGCCGAAGGCGCGTCGGTGAGCTATCTGGAGGGCTGCACCGCGCCCATGCGCGATGAGAACCAACTGCACGCCGCCGTGGTCGAGTTGGTCGCGCTCGACGATGCGCAGATCAAGTACTCAACCGTACAGAACTGGTACCCGGGCGATGAGAACGGCCTGGGTGGAATTTACAACTTCGTCACCAAGCGGGGCGAATGCCGCGGCCGCAATTCCAAGATCTCGTGGACGCAGGTCGAAACCGGTTCGGCGATCACCTGGAAATATCCGAGCTGCGTGCTCAAGGGCGAGAACTCGGTCGGCGAGTTCTATTCGGTCGCGGTGGCGAACAATTATCAGCAGGCCGATACCGGCACGAAAATGATCCATATCGGCCGCAACACCAAGAGCACCATCGTGTCGAAGGGCATTTCCGCCGGTCATGCGGAGAATACCTATCGCGGGCTGGTGAAGATTCTGCCGAGCGCCGCGGGCGCCCGCAATTTCACCCAGTGCGATTCGCTCTTGATGGGTCCGAAATGCGCGGCCCACACCTTTCCTTACATGGAAGTGAAGAACCCCACTGCGACCGTCGAGCATGAGGCCAGCACCTCCAAGATCGGCGAGGATCAATTGTTTTATTGCCTGCAGCGGGGAATTTCCGCCG
>DATHKV010000069.1:0-41183 GCA_035488895.1 Steroidobacteraceae bacterium | reverse complement strand
CCGAGCGGCGCCAGTGTGCTCACGTCGCGCCGCTGCACTTCGGTGGTGACGAAGCGCAACGGCAGCAGTCCGCGGCTTACGATCCAGGCGACCGCGCCGACCATGATGGGCAGCAGTAAAATGAGCGGAATCACGATGTGCGCAGCGGCCGCGCGTGCCAGGTTCTCGCGCACACGCGCAGGTTGAGCGATTTGAATGACGCCGTCCGCAGTCTGCAGTCCATACGCCCGCCAGGCTTCCCCGCGCAGCGACAGATCGGCGTAGCCCAATACCGTTTGGTTGATCATCGGCAGGCCGGGGCGTGACAGATAGGTCCGAGCGCCGAACACATCCCAGATCTGCACCACGAAATCCGCATCTCCTTGATCGGGGGGTACCTCGATGCGCGGTGCCAGGGAAATTTGGCTGCGCAATGACAACGCCATCTGCCGCAGCTGATAGTCGAACAGCGTCGAAGTTTCATTCAATACGCGCCGATAGGTTACGCCGGCAGCAAGCAGCGAGATGAGCGCCACCATGATGATCAAGGCGATCAGCAGACGGGCACGGATCGAGTTCATGCTTTTGGCACGAAGTAGCCCACGCCGCGCAGTGTGCGAATGGCATCGCTTCCCAGTTTGCGCCGCAAGCCGTGAATGTAGACTTCGACGGCATTGCTGCCGATTTGTTCGTCCCACCCGTACAAGCGATCCTCGAGCTGCGCGCGGGACAACACCGCCCCGGGCCGCTGCAGCAACGCTTCCAGAACGGCAAATTCATGTGCGGAGAGGTTGACCGGAACTTTGTTGCGTTCGACGGTCCGCGCCACGGGGTCCAAGCGCAACTCGCCGTGCTGAATGCTCGGATCGCCGCGTCCCGCGGCGCGGCGCAGCACCGAGCGTATGCGGGCGGTGACTTCATCGAGGTCAAATGGCTTGACAATATAGTCGTCCGCGCCGGCATCGAGGCCTGCGATGCGGTGCTGAATTTCATCGCGTGCGGTGAGAATGATGACCGGCGTGGCATCGGCGCGGCGGCGCAACTCGCGCAGCACATCAATGCCGTCGCGGTCGGGCAACCCGAGGTCAAGCAGCACCACGTCGAACGCAGTGGTCTGCAACGCCGCAGCCGCACTTTTGCCGTCCCGCATCCAATCGACCGCAAAACCACCCTGGCGCAGCGCCGTCTGCAGTCCCTGCGCAATCATGGCGTCGTCCTCGATCAACAGCACACGCATGGCCGCGCGTTGCGCCTACCGGCCTGGAATCGTCAGCGTATAGAAGAAGCGTGGCGCGGTTCGCAAGGTAAGCTTGACCGGCCGCGGGCACGGCAGCTCCGCCAAGCTGAAGCGCACGGTTTTCCTGTAGTCCTGCTGCGCCGGGTCATCGAATTGGTCGTCGAGTACTTCCAGCGTTACGCCGGTCAAATCCCCGGATTGATGAGCCTGGCACTTGCCCCATTTAAGCGAGAAAGCGTGGTTCGGATTGCTGCCGCGATAAATCATGGTAACGACCAATTGGTCGGTTTGCGCGTCGTAGCGCACGCGGCCGAAATTGTCGGCGTGTGCACCGAACGAAAAAAGCGCCGCGGCGGCCGCGGGGACCAGTCGGAACAGCGCACTCCGTCCGTACATTGAAGACCCCCCATATATAAGAGCGAGAATACCGCATCTGCGCGGCGGCTACCCCCTGCCTGCCGCGCGCGCGCGGCCGTGGATGGGTGCGCTGATCTGCCCGAATCGGCGCTCGCGCTTTGCGTACTCGTCGATGGCCTGGGCAAGGGCGATTTCATCGAAGTCCGGCCAAAAACATTCGACAAAGTGCAATTCCGCATAGGCACATTCCCATAGCAAAAAATCGCTCAATCGTTTCTCGCCGCCGGTGCGGATCAAGAGGTCCACATCGGGCGCCGCGATGGCGTGATCTGCCCCGGCAAGATGCTCGAGGAAACGCACTCGGTCGTCGCTCGATTCGGCCGACATGCGCCGGCAGCTCTCGAGCAGCGAGTGCTGTGAGGAATAGTCCACCGCAATGCGCAATTGCATGCCGGTGCAATGCGCGGTGGTCCGCTCGCTATGCTCGACGGTGCGAAGAACCTGCGGTGCGAGCCGGTCGCGCCGACCGATGACATTGATCCGGATGGATTGCTCGAGGCAGCGCGGCGTCTGGGTCAAAAGGTAGCGGCGCAGCAGGGTGAACAGTGCGCCCACTTCGGCTTGCGGCCGGCGCCAATTGTCGGCGGAGAAAGCGTACAGGCTGAGCGTGGCCACGCCGCGCTGCGCTGCCGCTTCGACGATTTTGTCGACGGCTTTGGCGCCGGCCCGGTGGCCCGCGGTGCGCGGCAGACCGCGCTGCGAGGCCCAACGTCCGTTGCCGTCCATGATGATTGCTATGTGCATGATGATGAACTTTGTGTTACAGAGTTTGTTGGCGATAAAAAAATCAGGTGCGGCGGGTTGCTTTGATCACGGCTTCGACGTGATCGAGGTACCGGTTCAGCGCGTTCTTGCCGAGCACGGTGAGCCGATATACCGTTCTGGGGCGGCGCTGTTCAAAGGATTTCGTGCATGTCAGATACTTCGCCTCCTCCAGCTTGCGCGCATGAGCGCTTAAGTTCCCATCGCTGACATCGAAAAGGGCCTTGAGTTCATTGAAGGTCAGCTCTTCGCGCACCGCCAAGGCGCTCATGATCCCCAGGCGCACGCGTTCGTAGACCAGGCGGTCAAAAGTGGCGTCGGTATCCGGAGACGTCGCCGGCACCGCCGCGAGCCTCGGGCGTTTTTGCGGTGCCGGCGCGCCGCCACGTGCGCTAAGTTTTGCGGCCATGCCCCATACGCCCTATGAGAAATCCAAAAACGATGTGCAGTCCGCCGAATCCGGCACCGAGCATCAATATTTGCAAGCTGTCCGGCAGCAAGAGCGCGGCAAGGCCAAACGAGGCGAACAACGCGCCCAGCACCGCGATGATGCGGGTCGTAGCCGTACTGGCCGTGAGCAACGCGCAGCCGTATAGCATCAGCCAGGTACCGGGGATTGCATGTTGATTGCCTCCGGACCAATGCACCGCGGTCATGACGAGGCCCGCACCCAACGATGGCGATAGGCAAAGCGCGAATTTGAGCAGCGGCGTGCCGACCAATCTCAGATCGCGCAGCGATGACTCCCGCAAGATCAATACGCTTCCCAGCACGGCGCCCAGCAATGCGGCGCAGAGCCATATGCCCAACCAATATTTGTGCATTCCGGGCGCCAGGCACAGTACCGTTGCCACGAGAGCGATCGATCCCAAAACGATGCCGGCGGATCCGGGAACGGCAAACAGGACCGCACCTTCCATCGAGGAACGGATGTAACGCAGCGTCGAGGCGGCGTGCGAGTCGAGACGAACGGTGTTGCCCACGCGGCGACACTAACCGTGTGCCCGTGCATCGTCAAGTACTCTGCTTTATAGAGTTAACTAAATGCAGGAATTATTGGCATTTTTTGAGCGCGCGATGTCCACATCCCTGACGCTTTTACGATTTACCTCGTAAGCAATGCTGCGATTCTTTGGGAGCAATAAAATGAACAAGCCTTTTTTCCGAGGATGTACGGGTTTGCTGCTGGCCACGGCGGTTTTCACCGCCTCTGCTCATGATCTCGACAGATCCGACCGATCCGAGGTCTTCGAAGATCCGACCGGCGCTGTGCAAACCCTGAACGCCAATGGCCGCACCAACACCAAGGGTGCGTTCTTTCAGAGCCTGGGTACCAACGGACGATCTTGTGCGACCTGTCATGTCGCGGACCAGGCGATGAGCATATCGCCGCCGCAAATTCGCCAGCGCTTTGCGCAAACTCGGGGCCGAGATCCCTTGTTCGCCGCCTTTGACGGCGCAAACTGCACCAACGCCAGAACTTCAGATGCCTCGGCGCACAGCCTGATCTTGTCGCACGGACTGATTCACATCGTGTTGCCGATCCCCGCCAACGCGCAGTTCACCGTGACCGCCGTGCATGACCCTTATGGCTGCGCGTTGGTTGCTGATCCGACGACGGGACAGATGACTCTTTCGACCTACCGCAGGCCGCTGCCGACCACCAACTTGCGGTTCTTGAGCACCATGATGTGGGACGGCCGCGAATCGCCGGCGTCCGGAGTCCTCAATAACAAGGCCACCTTCGAGGCCAACCTGTTGGCTGACCTGTCGCAGCAGGCGATCGACGCCACCACGGGCCATGCTCAGGCAGCCAAGATACCCACGAGCAAGCAAGTCGCCGACATCGTGAACTTCGAGATGGGGCTGTCCACGGCACAGGTTTATGACCAATTTGCGGGCGAACTGCATGATGACGGCGCGCTCGGCGGTGCACGGAACCTGCAGGGCGAAGAGTACTATCCGGGCATCAACGACGTGCTGGGCGCGGATCCCGACGGCATTGCGTTTGATGAAACCAGCATGACGCTTTTCGCTGCCTGGGAGAATGGCGGCAATCCCAACCATGGTTACCGTGGACGCGGTTCTTACGAGCGCCGCGCACGCAGCGACATTGCCGCCGGAGAAGTACTGTTCAATACGGCACCGCTGACCATCAGCGCTGTGCGTGGTCTCAATGACAGCACCGCCCTGGGCAATCCGGTCTCGTTTCAGGGGACTTGCACCACGTGCCACGACTCGCCCAATGTGGGCAATCACTCCTTGCCGTTGCCCTTGGACATCGGCACCGCACACTCGCCACGCCACGGGCTCGAGAACGACCCGGCCATCAAGAAGGCTATTGCGGAACTCGATGAGCCAGACCTTCCTGTATTCCTGGTGAGCGGTTGCCCCAGTCCTTTCAGTGCGGGTCAGCCGGTGTCGTTCTACACCACGGACTTGGGCAAGGGCATGATCAGCGGTCTATGCAGCGACGTGAATCGCGTCAAAGGCCCGATCTTGCGCGGTTTGGCGGCGCGAGCGCCCTATTTTCACAACGGCGCGGCGGCGACTCTGCTGCAGGCGGTGAACTTCTACAATCAACGCTTTTCCATGAATTTAACCGAGGTGCAAAAGCGCCAGCTCGTAGCCTTCCTGAATTCCCTGTAGCAGCCAAGGACCCCTCTGGAAGCCAAGGACCGATCGCGTATCATGGTCACGCCCAATCCAGGGGCGCGGCGTGATGCGTTGATCGGTCAAATATAAGGGGGATGGCAACATGAAACTAAAGACGGGATTGGCTGCATTGTTGGCGGCGGCTTCTTTCAGCGTCGCGCAGCTGGCGGGCGCAGCAGACGTCACCGGTACCTGGATCATGTCGGTCCAAACGAGCGCCGGCAGCGGTTCGCCGACCTTTGTTCTGGTCCAAAAGGGTGAGGCGCTTTCCGGCACCTATCGAGGTCAACTGGGCGAGGCCCAAGTGGCCGGAACCGTGAAAGACGACGAGGTGACGATCGAATACAAAGTTGACGGCCAAGCGGGCAGTCTGGCGGTGAAGTATTCGGGTAAGACCGATGGCAAGACGATGAGCGGCAAGGTCTCGCTCGGCCAGTTGGGTGAAGGCACCTTCACCGGGACGAAGCAATAATTCATAAAGTAAGCGCCCCCTTCCAAGCGAGACCTAGAAGGGCCGGCGGGCTCGCTTAAGTTCAATCGGAGCGGGTTTTCCCCCCGTCTCCCCCGCGATTTCCCTCCCGAACCCCATGGGATGGTGCGATTCGCGCCAGGGTGTCGCTTGGCTGTGCGAAGCAGTTCTCATCTTTCATGTTTGGCCCGATCGCAGAGGCCATTCCGACGATGCGGGCACGGCCAAATGTGACCCAAAGCAAGTCGGAAACCCCTGATTTGCCGGAACCTTATTGTGTTAAGCGAAGCACAAAACATTCGTGGTGCACGGATGCGATCGCAGCGCAACAAAGCTGGTCGGATGGCGAGCGCGAAATGGGACTATAACGATGCCGAAAAGTTTGAGAAAACATGAGGTTGCCGCACCGGAAGCCGAGGAGCGCCCGGCGCTTCCATCCGTCAAAAAGCAAAAGCTCGCGGTTCTGCTGGTCACCGAGGATGAGTCCCTCTGGCCGCAGGTCGGAGCAGACTTGGATGGCGGTTTGGTTCTCAAGCAGCTCGATTCCGTCGATGAACTGATCAACACCACGCCCTCGGGTCAGGCCGCCATCATCCTGTGGGATGCCCGCAGCCATCCGGAGCCCGCGGCGGTGTTGTCACGCCTGCATTTGCATTCATCACGCTTCGCCATCGTCGCGCTCGATGAAGCGAGCAGCGCCGGCGCTTGGACCCTGCCGGTTCAACATCGGCAGATCGTCGCTCATGTCGCTGTGCCGATCGTCGGCAGCACTCTGTCCGGCGTGCTCGACAGCGCACATGAAGAAGTCAACTCGCGTCTGGCGCTGCTGGGCGACGGTTCGGTGCCGCCTGCTGCTGCGGACGGCGCGTCCAAAAAAACCTGGCTGCTCCCGGCGGTGATTGGCGGTGTGCTCGTTGCCGCCGTGGGCGCTTATCTACTGACTCGCGGCGGCTCAACCGAGATTAAGCCGACGCCCACCGCTGCCGCAACACCCGGCAAGACCCCGCCCGCGCCGGTTGCCGGGGTCAAATCATCGACGGACGCTGAAGAGAAGGTGGACGCGCTGATCGATAAAGCTCAGCAGGCCATGCTCGATCGGCATTTTATCGATCCACTCGCCGGCAGCGCGCTTTCCCTCTACCGGGAAGTCCTCATCATCAAGCCCGATAACGGCGAAGCGCGGCAGGGATTGCAGCGGCTGTCGGAGATATTGATCGCCCGGGTGCAATCGGCGCTCGACGAGCGCAAGTTCGATGTCGCACTGCAGTTCCTGGAAACGGCAAGAAGCATCGACGCGACCGACAGGCGCCTCGCCGCGCTCGATGAAAAGATTGCGAGCTTGCGCGCAGAACTCGGACCGGCGCAGATCCTGGCTGCCCTGAACGCCCAGAACTTCGATCGCGCGACGCAACTTATCGACGAGGCGACGCGCACCAAATCCTTGCCGGCGGCGAAATTGGCGCAGCTGCGCGATGAAGTTCGTCGGCGGCGCGACGACTTTGAGGTCAACCGCCTGCTCAAGCTGGTCGACACGCGCCTGCAGCAGGACCACGTCATCGATCCGCGCAATGACAGCGCGATCTACTACCTCGATCAAGCCAAGCAGGCGGGAGCGGGCGGGGCGGCCCTGCAGGCCCAAGCGCAGGAAGTGCTCAAGCGCATGACGCAGATGGCCCACGTCGCGATTCAGCAACGTAATTTCAGCGATGCCGATCGAATTCTGACGGAGATCCACGGCATCGGAGCGCCGCAGGCCGCAGTGACCAATCTGCAACGCGAACTCAACACCGCGCGCAGCACCCAAGCCGTGCAAAAACCCGATCAGCCGCAGTACTTGGAGTTGGCGCAGTCGCGTCTGGCCCAGGGCAAAGTGATTGACCCTGACAACGACAGTGCGCTCTTCTATGCCAATCAGCTGCGCGCCGCCGATCCGAAGAACAGCGGGCTCGCGCAAATCTTGAACGCCGTGCAGGCACAGATCCTGGATCGCGCGCGTTCGGCGCTCGACTCGGGCGAGCTGGATAAATCCGAGGCGCTGCTGCAGAAAGCGGCCGGCCTTGGCGCTTCACCGGATCTGGACGCGCTCAACGATCGAATACGTCAAAGGAAGGCGGGGAGCGGCGATCTGCTGCAAATGCCCGAACAATCCTTGACGCGGCTCAACAAGCTAGACGTGCAGTACCCGTCGCGCGCATTGCAGGCCAACGTCGAGGGCTGGGTCGAGATGTCCTATATCGTGGGTCCTGACGGTTCGGTCAGCAACTTGAAAGTGCTGAATGCGAGTCCGCCGCGGACCTTTGAATCGTCGGCGGTCAAGGCGGTGAACCACTTGCGCTACCAGCCTGTAATACAGGGCGGCAAGGCGATTACCGTCAGTACGCAAGTGCGCCTCGTTTATCGTGTGCCCAAGTAGAGCAACGCGATGAACCTAACAGCGACGACGACACTGACAACGATTACAACCACAGCGCCGGTTCCGCCGGCGGCCGGTGAACGCAGTCGGGGCACGGTTCTTTGTCTCATCGTGCACGATGAATTGGAGTTGAGATTACGGCTAGCGGGCCTGGTGCGTCGCGCGATGCCGAAAATCGATGCGGACACCGTCACGCGCGCAGGTTTCGATGCCATTTCAATCGAACGCCTTCGAGCGTATGTGGCTGTGATGTTCATTGTCGAGTTCAGTCCGCCGGATGCCGCGGTGGGCTCGCTGGCGTCCCTCAAACGCCTGCATGAGCAGGCGCCCAACCTCCCGATATTCGTGTTCGCGCGCGGCGGCAATGAGCGCAGCGCCGCGCGCGCCATGAAATTGGGCGCAAGCGACTACTGGCCGATCCACTCGGTCATCGTCGGCGAGTTGTGCAGCGCCCTGCAGCCGCTGATCGAGCCGGCAGGGGCTGCCGGGGCGGCTTCCAGCGCAGCGGCAGATCGCTGGCGCCAGCCGGAAATCGCCGGCTACACGATGATGAAGAAGATTGCGCAGTCGACGGTAGCCAGTGTCTACCTGGCGCGCAACGACGAATTCCCGCAGCCGGTTGCCCTGAAAATCGAGCAGATCAAGGGGCAGAAGGTGGTCTCGGAGGCGGACCGCGAGCGCTTCACGAAGGAATGCGAGATTTTATCCAAGCTGAATCACCGCTCCATCGCGAATGTGCTCGACTACGGCACCACGGAAGATTATTTGTATCTGGCGCTGGAATATTTTCCCTGCGGCAGCTTGCGCGAACGGCTGAAGCACCCGGTGAGCGAAGCGGATGCCGTGAATTACGCGCATCAAATCGGCGAGGCGCTGCAAATCGTGCACGCCGCCCGGGTGGTGCATCGAGATCTGAAGCCTTCGAATCTCATGCTCACCAATGAGAACCGCCTGGTGCTCATCGATTTCGGTTCGGCGCGCACGCAATTCATGCCGAGCGAGCTCGCTCGCTCCGGCGACTGCACGGGCACTCCCTACTATGTGTGTCCGGAGCAGATCGAGGATCGCGAACCGGACGCGCGTGGCGACCTTTACAGCCTCGGAGTGGTCTTCTACGAGATGCTCACCGGGACGTTGCCGTTCCTGGGCAAAACACTCGCGGATATTCTGACGGCGCATCGCTCGGCCCCGGTGCCGCGCTTGCCTGAACATGTGTCGCCGTATCAGCCGATCCTGGATCGCCTGTTGGCCAAAAATCCGATGGACCGCCATGCCTCGGCGGCCGAATTTCTCGACGCTCTCGATGCGTTGCGAGCCGAATTGATGACCCGGAAACCCAGTAAACCACAGCGGAGCGCTTGATTCATGAACTCTCGTATTGCCCGAGCCTGGGTGCCGCGCCTTTCCGCGAGCGGTCTAATGATCCTGGTCATCGTTCTCGCCTTCAGCTTCGTGGCAATTGTATTGATACCCGGTCTGGAACTGGCCAGCGAGTTGGCGGATACCAGCGTCGCCCTGAAATTCGCCGGACAGCAGCAGCGAAATCCCGCGCTCATCCGCGCCTCGTTGGAATCGATGCATGACCGCTTGACGAACCGAGGCTACATCCAAGAGTCCTTGGATCAGCTGCGGGATGCAACCGCGAAACTGGACGCCGGACTGCGCGAAATGACTGCGCCGCGGCCGGCGAGTTGGTTTGCGCTCTCGGGCGACACCAGCGCCAAGGGCGAGCCGATCTCCGGAAAACATGCGGCCGTATTGCGCGATTTATGGGCCACGCAACAAGAGTCCCTGCAGCCCCTGCTGAAATTCTCGGGCGTGCCGTACCAGGACAACGAGACGACGGGCACGCAGCTCAATGACAGCGGCAAACAATTGGACCGGGACGTGACCGCGGCGTTGCGTGTCGGACGGCGCGCGATACCGCAGCTAGATGCCGAGTTGGCGGCGATCGTCACTGATCTGCAGGCGGGCAACGCCCGTTCCGCGACCGAATTGCGGCTGGTGATGTTGACCGGCCTTCTGATCGCCATTGTTCTCGGCGTACTGGTGGCGACGTTGATCCTCGCGCGCAAGCGTCAGGACGCATCGCTGCGCGAGGCGCGCCAGCAGACCGCCGACATTTTGCGCACCGTCAAGGACGGATTGTTTCTGCTCGATGAGAATCTGATCATCGGCGCATCCTATTCCAGCGCACTCGAAACCCTGTTTCAGCGCAGCGACTTCGCAGGCCTGCCCTTCGAGAAGCTGCTGAAGAACGTGGTTTCCGAAAAGACGCTGTCCACGGCATTGAAGTTCGTCGGCGTCCTGTGGTCGGAGCGCACCAAGGAAAACCTGGTGAAAACTATCAATCCGCTCGGCGAGGTTGAGGTCAATCTCGACACCGGACACGGCAAGGTTGCCACCCGCTATTTGCAGTTTGAATTCCATCGGGTCCGCGTTGACGGCAAAATCACCCACGTGCTGGTGGCCGTATCGGATGTGAGCGCGCGCGTGGATCTCGCCCGCGAGCTGCAGTCGTCGCAAAATCAGGCGCAGGCGCAGGTCGATACCTTGTTGGGAATCTTGCACGTCGATCCGGCGCAGCTGGCCGCGTTCTTGAACGATTCCAACGCCGCCATGAAAATGATCAATGCGGTGCTGCGTGAGCCGGCGCGCGAGGAAAGCGCGTTCCGCAAGAAGCTCGATACCCTGTTCCGGCAGGTGCACTCGGTCAAGGGAGAGGCCGCAGCCTTGGGATTGTCCTCCATCGAGAGCCGCGCGCATTCCTTCGAGGATGATTTGAAGACTCTGCGGGAGAAATCGGATCTGTCCGGAAACGATTTTCTACCCCTGGTCATCAAGCTGGACGACTTGCTCACTCACTTACAGTCGGTCGGCGACCTGGTGTCGCGGCTTGCGCGCTTGCACGTGGCGGCGAGCAGTGGCAGCGAACATGAATCCCACACGGATACGGCCGTCATCGACAGCAGCACGCCCGAGATCGTGCCCAGGGCCGATAGCAGCGTGACCTCGATGCTGCAGCAGCTCACGACGCGCGTCGCCGGCGAAAATAACAAGGAAGCGGCGTTGCAGTGCATGGGATTCGATACGGTGCCCGACGAGTACCGGCGCATCGTCAAGGACATTGCGGTGCAGGCGGTGAGAAACTCCATCGTGCACGGTATTGAATCGACCACGGACAGGTTGAATACCGGCAAGCCGACCCGGGGACAGCTCAAGCTGATTTTCCAGGAGCTCGGCGACGCCGGCTACAAGCTCATCGCGGAAGACGATGGCCAGGGCTTGTCGACCGAAAAGATCAAGGAAGCCGCATTGAAGAAGGGCTTCATAACCCCCGAGAAGGCGGCGACCTTGGACGCCAAGCAAGTATTTTCCCTGCTGTTTCAGCCGGGATTTTCCACCGTCGAGAATGCCACCAAGGATGCGGGACGCGGCGTCGGCATGAACTTGATGGCCGGCCTCATGCAGCAGATCGGCGGAAAGGTCTCTGTGGCGACCGTGCCCGGGAAATTCACGCGCCTCACCCTGAGCATGCCCCCGGCCAAGCGCGCGGGGAAGACGGAAGCAGCCTGATGGACAGTGCGGCGGCTCCCAAGGCTTCCCTGAAGCTGATGATCGTCGATGATTCCAATATCATCCGGCGGCGCATAGAACGCTCGCAGCAAATCGCCCGGCTGGAAGTCGTGGGCGCCGCGAGCAATGGACGCGCGGCGGTCGAAATGTTTCTCCGCACCCAACCTGATGTCGTGACGATGGACCTGACCATGCCCGAGATGGACGGCATCGAATGCGTCGAGGAATTGGTTGCGATCAATTCCAACGTTTTGATCCTGGTGGTCTCCGCGCTTGCCGACAAGGCGACCGCGGTGGAAGCAATCGAAAAGGGGGCAAATGGATTTCTGTGCAAGCCATTCACTGATCGACAGCTCAACGATGCGTTGGAAGAGCTGCTGTCGGAGGCTTGAGATGTTCAAAGAAGCAGAAATCCGCACTTTCATCGAGGGAACGACCAATTATTTCGAGACCTCGGCGCAGCAATCGGCGACAGTCGGCTCCCCTTATCTGGTTACCGACGGCAAGCCGGGCGCCTACGAATATACAGGCGTCATCGGCATCACCGGCGCCCGCAAGGGCATCGTTTATTTCACGGCGCCGCGCGGCATGCTCACCGTATTGCTGATGCGCATGCAGGAAACGGATACCAGCGATGAGAACATCAAGGATCTGGTCGGCGAGGTGGCCAATACCATCTCCGGAAACGCGCGCCGCGACTTCGGCAAGAATTTCAACATCTCCGTGCCCGTTGTCATCGCGCACGATTTGGAGAAGGTCACGACGCCGCATGCGCGATCGTTCGTGATTCCCATCAATTGGCGCACCCATTCCGCCAAACTGGTGGTCTGTCTCGAGTAAATGGCCGGAGGCTGCGCCGCCTCCGCTACTTTCCGTCGACCGAAAATGCCAACAGCACATTGATGCCGTTGCTGCCGGTTCGCGCTGCGCCGTTGAATCCTGACATGGTGTAGACCATGCCGCCGGCAATGGTCGGTCCCATTCCGTCGATGCCGCCGCCCGGCTGTGCGGCGTTGCCGTTGACGGTGCTGTAGGTTTGCGCGGTGGTGCTGTATTCCCAAACGATCTTTCCGCTGGCCGTATCGTAGGCGCGAAACCAGCCGTCCAGAGTTCCTGAGAACACGATGCCGGGCATTATTCCCGGCGCCGCCGATTGCGCGCGCACGCAGGCGCCTTTCGCGTAGTCTTTCGATCGGTCGCCGGCGTAGTGGCAGGGCGCCACCGGCGCGGGGGTGTTCCAGACGATTTTGCCCGTAAAGGGATCCAGCGCGAACAAACCTGGCTTGCCCGGCGCCGCACTCTCGGGCGACGGCGAGGGTGCACCGGCCGCTCGTGCGAGTTCATTGAAGATCTCGCCGATATCGGAATTCGGCACGAAGACATACTTGGAGTCGGCACCAATACCCCATTCGATGCCGCCCAAGGGAGAGCCCACACCCACCGCCGTTTTCCACAATGTGCGCCCGGTGTCCGGATCGACGCCGTAAACCATGCCGGACTTCTGACCGGCGACGAGAATTTGCTTGCTGCCGTGTTTGAATAAAATCGGCGTGGCACCGAAGTCGAAGTCCGGGCCCGTCGGCGTGGGACAGTTGGCGACCTTGACCGGACCGCTGCAGCCGACGATGAAATTATCGTTGGCGGTGACCTGGTTCCTCCAGCGCACCTTGCCGGTCTTCATTTCCACCGCGACGATGGCGTCGGCGCCGTCGGTGGCCGCATCGGTGTAGCTGTCGCCCGTGACCACATAGACCAAGCCGCGCTTGGCATCGACGGTCGGGGAGGCCCACACCGGTGCGCCCGCGGGACCCTGCATTTGCACGCCGTTGGCATTCTTGCGGGTCGGCTGCAGCGGTTCGGTGATCATGTAGGTCTGCCACTGCTTCTGCCCGGTCTTGAGGTCGAGCGCGGCCAGACTGCCGCGGAAGCTGCAGCAGGAATAGTTCGGCCCCATGGCGTAGACCTCTTCACCCGAGGAGAGCGGCACGAAGAGTTGATTGCCGGATACCACCGGTGTGCCGGTGATGTTCGAGGCCAGATGATTCTCCAGGGACTCGCTGTGCCATATCTCCTTGCCGCTCTGCGCGTCGAATGCGCGCACCACACGCTTGCCCGTGCCGATGAACGTCGCCCAGCCGCTGGGCGAAATCGAAGATCGGACCACCATGGGCGTGGTGCGCGACGAGGCATCCTCGACGGCCCAGTGCACGCATCCGGTCTTCGCGTCCAACGCGTAAAACTTGCCGCTGCGGTTGGTAATAAAGAGCCAATTGCCGACCACGATGGGCTGGCCGCCGCCCGGCATGGAAAACGCCCACTTCACCTTGAGTTTGGGAACGTCGGCCGCCTTGATGCCTGGATTGGGCTGAAAGCGGGTGGAATTTTCATCGGGTCCGAGAGTCGGCCAATCCGAGGCGCTCGCCTGGAGGGGACCATGGGTCTCGCACATTTGGTCGGCCCCGGCAGATCCCAATTGCTGCCCCGGCGCAAGAAACAGCGCGACCGCTTCGATCTCAGGCCGCGACAAGCCCTTTGCCATGGGCGCCATGACGCCGGCGGTGAGCGCCGTGACAATATCCGCGGGGGCGCGGAACATCAGCTCCGCTCGCGTCGGTGCGCGCTCCACCGCCGGTTCGTGACAACTCTTACAGCGGGAATTAAAAACAGCCTCGCCGCTTGGAGCTGGGGAGGTCTCCTGCGCCAAAGCAAGGGCGCCGACACCGATGGCGAACGCCAAGATCGCGCTCGAGCCGATCCAGATCCGATTGTTGCTCATGGAAACTCCCCCAGATCCAAATCTTAAAGTTATGAAAATCCGATCCAACGCCCCGCCATGGCAACCATCAGCCAGGCCACCATGGTCAACACCGTCACGCCGCGCACGGTACCCCCCGACGCGCCGCGCCTGACGAGAGGATTGAAGGCGAAGTAGGTGACGATCAGCGCAATCGCCAGCGAGATCATTTTCACCCAGAAGGCCTGCCGTCCATAGAGCTTGACCGGCTCGGAGATCCCCAGCAGCACGCCCGTGATGATCAGCACGAGGACCGCGCCGTTGAAATAGCGATGGGCGCTCTTATAAGTCTCTGCGACCGGCGTCTTCAAGCCCCATCCCAGGATCGACAGGGACATGATCAGAATGGCGCCGCCCAGCAGCGCCAACGCCAGCAAGTGAGTCGACTCGATCGCCGGAAACAGCCATGTCGACTCGCGAATGGTCTGACCCAACGCCGAGGCCTCGATGTTTTGCGCGGTGTGATACAGGCTCATGGCTCAACCCGGGTCCAGCGGGCAGCCGGTGAGCTCCGCCATGGTCGGCGAGGTGATGCTGTCGCAGTCGAACCAGTTGTAGGCGATGAGCCGGCCAAAGACGATGACGCAGGCCCACGCACTTAAGGAAATCACGGCACATATTTTCGATTTGCGCGGCACCGGTCCCAAATCCCAGGCCGCCTTGTCGCGCTCCACCTTGAAGGTGAAGACCGCAATGTTGATGGCAGCGATGAGGATCATGAGGATTTTCAGTCTGAACCAAATGCTGTGATAGGTGCGAATTGGGATGGCGAGAAACAGCATTGCACCGGTGACCGCCAGCAGCACGAATCCGGCAATGGTCCAGGGCAGAATTCCCGACAGCATCTGCGACACCGGCACCTTAGTATAGGAAATACCTAACAGCCGAAGGTCGACCATTGCGATGGTGCCGACAAACAACATGATGGACATAACATGGGTGGATTCTGTAATCGCATACATGTAGAGCGATTCGTGCAGTGCAATGCTCCAAGGCGTATCTGCCAGTTTGGTGACGAGATCGTCGAGCATTGATTCCCCGCTTGTTATATATCAGCCATGCCCACCCTTTCATAAAAGCCAGAACAATCAAGGGCGCAAAGGAAATTGTATTGCAATAACAGTTATCTAAAGCGATTATAAGCAGTGATTATACGGGCCCTTTTCGCGGCGTCCAGCGATGAGCGGCGGCGAAAGCAATATTAGACATGTCCAAGGTCCACTTAAATTGTGTTGCCGGCTGGAGGAGTTCTCGAATGACTGTATGCACGGATAAGGCTGCGCGACTGGCGGCCGGCTTGATCGCGGCTGTCGCCATCGCCGCGCCCGCATTGGCGCATCACGCGTTTCAAGCCGAGTTCGACGGCAATCTGCCCATCATGCTTCAAGGCAAAGTGACCAAGGTGGAGTGGATCAATCCCCACACGTGGGTGCACATGATCGTGGTGACCGATGGTACGCCCCAGGAATGGATGGTCGAAGCCGGCACGCCCAACACGCTGTTGCGCGAGGGCTTGACGCGCGATTCGCTGAAGGCAGGCGAGGAAATCATTGTTCGCGGCTACCGGGCCAAGGATGCCCGCTGCCGTCCCGCCTGCAAGGCGAACGGCCGCGACGTGACGTTCCTGGATGGTCATAAGGTTTTCATGGGATCGAGCGGTACGGGTGCGCCGAAGGACGGCGCGGATCCGAACGAGAAATAAATCCCGGCGGAAAATTTGGCGTGACGCAAGCGAAACGAGGGGGACGTTCTGAATAAGAAGATGAAGGTATTGGCTCTCACCTTAACCGGATCGGTGGCGGCACTGACTCAGAGCTATGCGGCGCCCACAACCGCCGCACACAAGACACCGGCCGGCAATGCGATCGAGCGCGTTGGGGGGCACCCCAATTTCAGCGGCATCTGGTCGGTGATGAACACGGCCAATTGGGACATTGAGCCGCACCTCGCGAGCGCCGCGCTGGAGCTGCGCCCGGGGCCGGTGGTTCCGGTTCCCGCCAAGGCCGTCGTCGCGCTGGGTGCGGTCGGTTCGGTGCCTGCCGGCATGGGCGTGGTCGAGGGCGGGAAGATCCCCTACACCGCGGATGCGCTCGCGAAGAAGAAGGACAATCAAGCGCACTATCTGGAGCGTGATCCGGAAGTGAAGTGCAATCTGCCCGGCGTGCCGCGGGCCAACTACATGTCTTTGCCGTTCCAGATCGTGCAGTCCGCGAAGACCATGCTGATTTCGTACGAATATGACGGCGCGGTACGCGACGTTCTATTCAACGATCCAGGCCCTGCGCCGATTGATAGCTGGATGGGCCAGTCCGTCGGCAAATGGGATGGCGATACCTTGGTGGTGACGGTCACGGGACAGAATGACAGCACTTGGTTCGACCGCGCGGGCAATTTTCATTCCGGCGAAATGAAAGTGGTCGAGCGCTGGAGCATGCTGAACGAAAACACCATTCACTACGAAGCCGAGATCACGGATCCGGCGACATTCACCAAACCCTGGAAGATGAGCATGCTCATGTACCGCCGGCTCGGCGAGGATGCTCGGTTGCAGCAGTTCAAATGTGTCGAGTTCGTCGAAGAACTCATGTATGGCGACTTGCGTAAGGAGCCCCTGAAATGAACATCAGCAAATTGACTGCGCTGTTGGCAGGCGCGGCATGGTCGGCGATGGCTGCGTCGGCCGTGGCTGCGGCGCCCGCGGCCGCCGCTTATAAAGCACCCTTGAATGGCTATGGTCAGCCCGATCTCGAAGGGACCTGGACCAATGCGTCCTTGACGGTACTCGAGCGGTCGAAGGAGTACGGTACTCGACGCGCGTTAACGGATGACGAGGTCAAGAAGATCGAAGGCGACGATGCAAAAGTCATGGCCGACGGCAACAAGCCCACGGATCCCAAAGTGAAGACTACGGATTTACCGCACGAGTGCGGCCGCGGATTCAGCGGCGCAGGTTGCGGATACAACTCCGCTTGGATCGATCCAGGCTCCACGGTGATGCGAGTCAATGGCGAACCGAGGACCTCCTTCATCACGGATCCGGCGGATGGCAGACTGCCGCCGTACAAAGCCGGCGTCACGGTCCCCAATATGTACATGCGCGCGCACTACGGCGAGAACCCTGAGAATCAGACCCTGGCGGAACGCTGCCTCACCTCCTTCGGCTACAGCGCGGGTCCAGTGATGCTGCCGTTGCTCTACAACAATAACTACGAGATTGCACAGAGCAAGGACACCGTGGCGATCGTGGTGGAAATGGTGCACGACGTGCGCATCATCCACATTGGCGGCAGGCATCGAACCGATGGTAAGCGGCCTTGGATGGGCGATTCGATCGGCTGGTACGAGGGCCCGACTTTGGTGGTCGAGACAACCAATTTCCCGGAAGACACCGCGCTGCGCGGCGCCTGGAAGGAATTGAAGGTGACCGAGCGGTTTACGCGCGCCGGCCCGCACCGCATCCTGTATCAGTTCACCGCGGCGGATCCGACCGTATGGGATCGGCCGTGGAGCGGCGAGTATGAATTCAGCCCGTCGAAAGGGCGGATCTTCGAGTACGCCTGTCATGAGGGCAACTATGCGCTGGAGGGGATTCTTTCCGGGGCTCGTGCCGACGAAGCGGCCGCTGCCGAAAAGGCCAAGGCGGCCGCTGCGAACAAGACTGCGGCGGCGCCCGCGGCACCGAGCGGAACGAAGAAGCAATGAGCCCTTAGGCGAGTCTGATCGAAAGATGCCGCACCCTGTGCGGCATTTTTTTAACTTTGATGGCGTGTGCTGACGATCGGGTGCGAGCCGGACAAGCCGCCATCCACGGCGATGGCCTGGCCATTGACGTAGGAAGCGGCGTCCGAGGCCAGGAATAGCGCGGCCTGCGCAATTTCATTCGGCAATCCGTAGCGTTGCAGAGGATTGAGCTGTCCGATTTTGCGTTCGGTGCCGCGCTCGCGTGCGCGTTCGAACATGGGGCGCGTCATGCCGGTTTCGATCAGGCCCGGGCAGATGGCGTTGATGCGAACGCCCGTGCCCGTCAGCTGATAAGCCACCGTCTGCACCAGGCTGATCACGCCGGCTTTGCTGGCGCTGTATGGAACGCCGCCCGCGCCCGAGCGCAATCCCGCGACTGACGCCGTGCAGATGATCGACCCGCGCTTCTGCTTCACCATCTCCTTCGCCGCATACTTCGCCAGCAGAAAAGTGCCGATCAGATTGATCTTCAGCACCTCGGTCCAATGATCCACGGTCTCCTCGAAAAAGGGCACCAAGCCGCCGCTGATGCCGGCATTTGCATAGCAGGCATCGAGACTGCCGAATTCCTTGAGCGCCGTGGCCACTGCGCCGGCGACGTCGGCCTCGGCGGAAGAGTCTTTGATCAAGGCAATGGCGCGGCCGCCGGCGGCGCGAATGGCCGCTGCCGTCGCTTCAACCTCGGGTGCGCGGTCCAGCGCAACGACCGCCGCACCCTCGGCGGCAAACAGCATGGCGCTGGCGCGTCCGATGCCGCTGGCGGCACCGGTGACGATGGCGGTCTTGTCCTTTAATACGTCCATATTTCTCCCGTAGTTCACCGCGGCGCTTCGCGGGCAGTATCCGCTGCGCGGCGCACAAGTTTCAAGCGCCGGCGGTTGAGCCTATACTTTGCCGCCGCCAACAACCATCTCCGCTTCCGAGGGTATCCGCATGACCGACGACTCAAACAAACTTTCGCGCCGCGAATTCACGGCGCTATCACTGGCCGCCGGCGTCACCGCTGCAACCGGCGCGTCCGCCGCCAACGCTGCCGACATGGTGGACACCGATGTCGAGATCAAAACATCCAGCGGGACCTGCGAAGCCGCGCTGATTCACCCCAAGGGCAAGGGTCAGTGGCCGGGGGTCATATTGTTCGTTGACGTATTCGGACTGCGTCCGACGATGCGCGACATGGCGAAGCGGTTGGCGGCGAACGGCTACACCGTGCTCGTGCCGAACCCGTATTACCGCACGACCAAGGCGCCCGGTCTGCCCATGAATCTCGACTTCAAGAACGCCGAGGATCGCGCGAAGATCGGCAAGGTGCGCGCATCATTGACCGACGAGGCTGTGATGTCCGACTCGACAGACTATGTAAAGTTCTTGGATGCGCAGCCCATGGTCAACAAGAAAGCCAAGATGGGCGTGTTCGGCTACTGCATGGGCGGACCGATGACCATGCAAGCCGCGGCCGCAAATCCCACGCGGGTGGGTGCCGGCGCTTCATTCCATGGCGGCGGCTTGGTTACGGACAAGCCGGACAGTCCGCATCTGAAAGTACCGCAGATGAAGGCGCAGTTCTATTTCGCGATCGCCACGAACGATGATCAGCGGCAACCGGATGCCAAGACCAAACTTGCCGAAGCCTACAAGGCGGCCAATCTGACCCAGAAGCAAGAGGTCTACGAGGGCTGCATGCACGGTTGGTGCGTCAAGGACATGCCGAACGGCGACGACGGCAAGCCCCTGTACAACGAGGCGGGAGCCGAAAAAGCGTGGGGCGAACTGGTCGCGCTATATAAGAGAGCTGCCGTATAAGCCGATGGTGATTTTCGGCGGCTGAGGGCGCAGTGGCCTTCCGCCGCCGACTCTGCTGACGACCGCATTCCGCGGCGTTTTCCGCTAGCTGTAGCCCTTGCATTTGCTTCTCAAAGAGCACTCTGCGCTGGTACATTAGTCGGCCAAAACGACGGAACTTAGTTCTGCAGAGTGGAATAAGAATGAGCACGAATCAGGCTGGCTTGGAAATCAACGGCGGCATCGCGGTCCTCAAATTCGACAATCCGCCCGTCAACAGCCTGGGTCTTGAAATGCGGCGGGCCATTGTGGACGGCATCGAGCGCGCGAACGCCGACCCGAAAGTCGATGCCATCATTCTCATCGGATCGGGCGCCGGATTTTCCGGGGGCGCCGACATCCGCGAATTCGGCACTCCGCTCGCTACCACTCAACCGCATCTGATGACCGTCATCAGCACCGTCGAAGGCAGCGGGAAACCGGTGATCGCGGCGATCGGCGGCGTGTGCATGGGCGGCGGATTGGAGCTGGCCCTCGGTTGTCACTATCGCGTGGCGGCAGCGGGCGCAAAGATTGCCTTGCCGGAGGTCAAGTTGGGTCTCCTGCCGGGCGCGGGCGGCACTCAGCGCCTGCCACGCGTGATCGGCGCAGAAGGCGCGCTCAACATGATCGTCTCGGGTGCGACAGCGCCGTCGGAAAAACTGCGCGCCACGCCCTTGTTCGACGCATTTGCCGATGGCGACCTGCTCGAGTCAGCCCTGACTTTTGCCCGCAAAGTGGTGAGCGAGAAGTTGGGCGTGAGACGCGTGCGGGATTTGAAGGTCAACATGCCGAATCACGAGGCGTTCTTTCAATTCGCGCGCAACACCGCCAAGGCGGTTGCCGGCCGCTATCCCGCGCCGATCGCCTGCGTTGAAGCCGTGGCTGCCGCATTCGACCGGACCTTCGATGCAGGCATCAAGCGCGAGCGCGAATTGTTCACGACGCTGATGTTCTCGCCCGAGTCCATGGCGCTGCGCCATGTATTCCAGGCAGAGCGCGCCGCCTCGCATATTCTCGACGTCCCGAGTGACACGCTTACTCGCGCGATCCGAAAGGTCGGCGTGATTGGCGCCGGCACCATGGGCGGCGGCATCAGCATGACGTTCATCAATGCCGGAATTCCGGTCGTGCTGCTGGAAATGACGCAGGAAGCCCTCGACAAGGGGCTCGCAACCATGCGCCGCAATTACGGCGGTGCGCTCAAGAAGGGCACATTGACCGAGGCCGCGCTCGACCAGCGCCTGGCGCTGGTGACGCCGACGCTGGATTATTCACAGCTGAAAGACTGCGACCTGATCATTGAAGCCGTGTTCGAAAGCATGGACGTCAAGAAGAATGTTTTCGAGAAACTCGATCAAACGATGAAGCAAGGCGCGATCCTGGCTTCCAACACCTCGGCCTTGAATCTCGACCAGATCGCGGCATTCACCAAGCGTCCGCAGGATGTCATCGGCCTGCATTTCTTCAGTCCCGCGAACGTCATGCGTCTGCTCGAAATCGTGCGCGGCGCCAAGACGGCGAAGGACGTGCTTGCAACGGCCATGCAGATGGCCAAGAAAATCGGCAAGGTCGCGGTGATTTCCGGCGTATGCGATGGCTTCATCGGCAATCGCATGGTGGCGCGCTATGGCGCGGCCGCACACGATCTCATCATGGCGGGGGCTTTGCCAGCCCAAGTCGACAAGGCGCTGGAAGACTTCGGCATGGCGATGGGGCCGTTTCGCATGAGCGACCTGGCGGGACTGGACATCGGCTGGGCAGCGCGCAAGCGGCGCGCCGCGGAATTTCCGGATCGAGACTTCTCCAATGTCGCGGACGATTTGTGCGAGGCGGGCCGGTTCGGTCAGAAAACCGGCGCAGGCTTCTACCGCTACGAAGCCGGTTCGCGCAATGCCATCCCGGACCCGACGGTAACCGCGATCATCGAAAAGTACCGCAAGCAGAAAGGCATCACGCCGCGCAAGATCGGCAGCGAAGAGATCGTCGAACGCTGCATCTATGCGTTGATCAACGAGGGCGCGCGCATCGTCGAGGACGGCATCGCCCAGCGCAGTTCGGACATCGACATCGTGTATCTCAACGGCTACGGCTTTCCTCCCTGGCGCGGCGGACCCATGTTCTATGCCGATCAGGTGGGATTGAGCGAGGTCGCGCGAGCGATACGCACCATCGGCGAGCAGCCGCATGCCGACAAGACATTCTGGACCCCGGCACCGCTGCTGGCCCGCCTGGCTCAAGCAGGCAAAACATTCAGCGCATATAAAGGATCAGACAAGTGACAGAAGCCGTCATCGTATCCACCGCGCGCACCGGGCTTGGCAAGAGCTGGAAGGGCGCATTCAACATGACCTACGGCGCCACCCTGGGCGCGCATTCGGTGCAGCACGCGGTTGCCCGCGCCGGCATCGATCCGGCGGAAGTCGAGGACGTGATCATGGGATCAACCTTCGGCGAAGGCACCACCGGCGGCAATATCGCACGCCAGATTGCGCTGCGTGCCGGACTGCCGATCACCACGGCGGGCCTGAGCATCAATCGGTTTTGCAGCTCGGGATTGCAGTCCATTGCCCTGGCGGCGCAGCGCGTCATGACGGAGGGTGCGGAGGTTATCGTCGCCGGCGGCTTGGAAAGCATTTCCTGCGTGCAGAACGAAGCCAATACGCATATGCGCCGCGATCCATGGATCGACGAGCACAAGCCGACGTTGTTCTGGAGCATGCTGCAGACCGCCGAGACCGTGGCCAAACGCTACAACATTTCGAAGGAATCCCAGGACGAATACGGCGTTCGCAGCCAGCAGCGCGCCGCAGCGGGCCAGGCCGCCGGAAAATTCAAGGACGAGATCGCGCCGATGACGACCATCATGGGCGTGACCGACAAGAATACGGGCACCATCGGCATGCGCGAGGTCACGATTTCGAGCGATGAAGGCATCCGCGCCGACACCACATTGGAGGGTGTCTCGAAGATTCGGTCCGCCCTTCCCGGCGGCGTGATCACCGCGGGCAACGCCAGTCAATTCTCTGACGGCAGCAGCGCCTGCGTCGTCATGGACGCCAAGCTGGCGGAGAAGCGCGGCATCAAGCCCTTGGGGTTGTTCCGCGGCTTTGCCGTGGCCGGTTGCGAGCCTGACGAAATGGGCATCGGTCCGGTGTTTGCCGTACCGCGCCTGCTGAAGCGCGCGGGGCTCAAGGTCGAGGACATCGACTTGTGGGAATTGAACGAAGCGTTCGCGGTTCAGGTGATTTATTGCCGCGACAAGTTGGGGATTCCCGACGAGCGCTTGAACGTCAATGGCGGCGCCATTGCCGTGGGGCATCCCTACGGCGTCAGCGGCGCGCGCCTGACCGGGCATGCGCTGATCGAAGGCAAGCGCCGCGGCGCCAAGTTGGTGGTCGTCACCATGTGCATCGGCGGCGGTCAGGGAGCGGCGGGTCTGTTCGAGGTGCTCTGATGGGATTGCGGGACTTATTTGAGCTGGGCGGCAAGGTGGCGCTGATCACCGGAGGTTCGCGCGGGCTTGGATTGCAAATCGCGAAGGGTCTGGGCGAGATGGGCGCAAAAATCGCCATCAGCGCGCGAAAGCCCGCGGAGCTCGAGGCCGCCAAGGAAGATCTCAAGAAGCACGGTATCGACGCGCTCGCCGTCACCAATGACTTGTCGAAGCAGGATCAGATCCCCGCGCTCGTCGACGCGGTGGTCAAACACCACGGCGGCATCCAAATCCTGGTGAACAATGCCGGCGCGAGTTGGGGCGCGAAAGCCGAAGAGCACCCCCTCGAAGCCTGGAACAAGGTGATGACCTTGAATGCATCCAGCGTATTCGCCCTGAGCCAGGCGGTCGCCAATCGCTGCTTCATCCCGCAGCGCTCGGGCAACATCATTGTCATTGCCTCCACGGCCGCGCTGCGTGCCGGAATGCAAATGAAGGCAGTCGCGTACTACTCATCCAAAGCCGCGGCGCTGCATTTGACGCGGGCGCTGGCCGGCGAGTGGGGTCAGTACAATATTCGCGTCAACGCAATCTGCCCGGGATTCTTTCCCTCGAAGATGGCCAGCGGAGTCCTCGACAGCATGCTGACGGACGTGATCGCGCGCACGCCGTTGGGCAGGATCGGCGGCGACACCGATCTGCAGGGCGCGGCGGTCTACTTGGCGTCGGACGCTTCGCGGCACGTCACGGGGCAGTACATTGCCGTGGATGGCGGCGCCTCGAGTACATGACGATGAACGGCGAAGCGGCGGGTCTGCGGCAGCCGCCGGCGCAGCACAGCTTCGATACGAAGCGGCTCACGGCGTGGATGCAAACGCAGATCGCCGGCTTTTCCGGTCCCATCGACGTGCAGCAATTTGCAGGCGGCCAGTCCAACCCAACTTACCTGGTTCAAACTCCCGCGCATCGCTACGTACTGCGGCGCAAGCCGCCGGGCAAGCTGCTGCCCTCGGCCCACGCAGTCGACCGCGAGTTTCGCGTGCTCGCGGCGCTCGAAGGTTCCGCCGTGCCGGTGGCGCGTGTTCATGCGCTGTGCGAGGACCCGGAGGTGATCGGCAGCGCGTTCTACGTGATGGACTACGTCGAAGGGCGGATCTTTTGGGACGCGTTGCTGCCGGAAGCAGCCGCCGCTGATCGCTGCGCCATTTACTTTGAAATGGTGCGTGTGCTGGCGGCCCTGCATTCGGTGGACTACGCGGCCGTGGGTCTCGCCGACTTCGGCAAGCCGGGCCACTACGTCGAGCGGCAAGTCGCGCGCTGGACACAGCAGTACCGGGCCTCGGAGACCGAGCGGCTCGAGCCGATGGAGCGGCTCATCGAATGGCTGCCCAAGCACATTCCCGAAGATGAGCAGACCTCCATCGTGCACGGCGACTTTCGCCTCGACAACACGATTTTTCATCCCACCGAACCGCGCATCCTTGCGGTGCTCGACTGGGAGCTGTCGACGCTCGGGCATCCGCTGGTCGATCTTGCCTACTACTGTCTGCGCTTTCACCTGCCGGTCGCCGAGTTCCGCGGCCTCGGCGGCGTTGATGCGACGAGCCACATGATTCCCAGCGAATCGGAAAGCGTGGCCGAATACTGCCGGTTGCGCGGCATCGCGCCGGTCGCACCGCGGGACTGGACCTATTACTCGGCCTTCTGCATGTTCCGCCTGGCGGGAATTCTCCAGGGCGTGCTCGCGCGTGCCTTGCAAGGCAACGCCTCGAGCGCCACGGCATTGCAAGCAGGCCGACGCGCCCGTCCGCTGGCGGAGCTTGGATGGAAGCTCGTGCAACAATCGTTCGACGTCTGAAATAATTCAAAGGAATCCCATGGATTTTTCGCACAGTGAGAAGGTTCGCGATCTGCAAGAGCGGATCACCGGGTTCATGGAAGAGCATGTCTACCCAGCTGAGCCGCTCTATCACAAGGAACTGGAGGCCAATCGACGCGCCGGCAATCCCTGGCAAGTGACCAAGGTGGTTGAGGATCTGAAGAAGAAGGCCAAGGCGGCGGACCTCTGGAACTTGTTTCTACCGCATTCCGAGCATGGCGCGGGACTCACGAATCTCGAGTACGCACCGCTGTGCGAGATCATGGGACGTTCGCACATTGCGCCCGAAGCCTTCAATTGTTCGGCGCCCGATACCGGCAACATGGAAGTGCTGGCGCGGTATGCCACCAAGGCGCAACAGCAGCGCTGGCTGGCGCCGCTGCTCGAGGGCCAAATCCGCTCGGCCTTTGCCATGACCGAGCCGAATGTCGCGTCCAGCGATGCCACGAATATCGAGTCCTCCATCCAGCGCGTCGGCGACAGCTACGTCATCAATGGCCGCAAGTGGTGGACTTCCGGCGCCGGCGATCCGCGCTGCGAGATCTTGATTTTCATGGGCAAGACCAATCCGGAAGCCGGACGGCACAGTCAGCAGTCCATGATATTGGTGCCGATGAAGACGCCGGGCGTCAAAGTGCTGCGCACCCTGACGGTGTTCGGCTACGATCACGCACCGCACGGACACGCGGAAGTGGAATTTGAGAATGTGCGCGTGCCCGTTGAAAACCTGCTGCTCGGCGAGGGGCGCGGGTTTGAAATTGCGCAGGGGCGCCTTGGCCCCGGCCGCATTCACCATTGCATGCGCACCATCGGCGTTGCCGAGCGGGCGCTGGAATTGATGTGCAAGCGCGCCCAATCGCGGGTGGCGTTCGGCAAGAAGCTGTCCGAGCAGGGCGTCACACTCGAGCGCATCGCCGAGGCGCGCATCATGATCGACCAGACTCGCTGGCTGGTGCTGAACGCCGCATACATGATGGACACCGTGGGCAATCGCGCGGCCAAGGCGGAGATTGCCATGATCAAGGTCGCCGCGCCCACCATGACTTTGCAGGTGCTCGACTGGGCCATCCAAATGCACGGCGGCGGCGGCGTCAGCGACGACTTTCCGCTGGCGGCGTTGTGGGCGGGAGCCCGTACCTTGCGGCTCGCGGATGGGCCGGACGAAGTGCATCGCGAGCAGATCGGCAAGCTGGAACTGTCGCGCTACCGGCCGAAGGCTTGAGCCATGGCTGACGCGCACTTCAAATTTTGGCCGGATCATGCCATGCGTAATTTGACGGCGCCCGCCACGAATATGTTCTACAACGCCGAGGTGTCGGCACGGCGCTTTCCGCACAAACCGTTCCTGGTCTATTACGACACCCTCGTGAGCTTCTCGGAATTTCACGACGAGGCGCAGCGCATTGCGGGGTATTTGGAACAGCGCTGCGGCATTCTCAAGGGCGACCGCGTGCTGCTGCTGATGCAGAACAGTCCGCAGTTCATGATCGGCTACTACGGCATCCTGCGCGCCAACGCGGTGGTCGTGCCGTTGAATCCGATGAACCTGACGCAGGAGATCCTGCGCTTCGCCAAGGATTGCGGCGCGAACACCATGCTGGTGTCGCAGGAACTCTATCCGCGCGTCGAGCCGCTGCTCAAGAGCGGCGATCTTCAGCATGTGATCGTCGCCGCGTATTCGGACTATCTGAAGGAAGCCACGAGCCTGGCCGTGCCGGACTTCATCACTGCACCGCGCGTCGACCATCAGGCGCAGGGACTGACCTTGTGGAAGGACGTGCTCGCCGCCAACCTCAAACCCGGTCCGTTGACGGCAGGGCCGGATGATCTGTGCGTGATGCCGTACACCTCCGGCACCACCGGGCAGCCCAAGGGCTGCATGCATACGCACCGCACCGTGATGCACACCGCCGCGGGCGGCATGCAGTGGTTCGCTCTGCAGCCTGAATTCACGCTGCTGGCGGTGGCCCCGATGTTTCATGTGACAGGCATGCAGGGCGGCCTCAACGGACCTCTGTTCACGGGCAACACCATGGTGCTGCTGCCGCGCTGGGACCGGGACGTCGCCGCGCAATGTGTGCAGCGCTACAAGGTCAGCAGCTGGACCGCCATTCCGACCATGATTCAGGATTTCTTCCTGAATCCGGATATCGACAAGTACGATTTGTCCTCGATTCGCCGCTTGAGCGGCGGCGGCGCGGCGATGCCGGCTGCGGTGGCGCAACGGCTGGCGAATGTGGGCATTACCTATGTTGAAGGATATGGGCTGACCGAAACCATCGGCGCCACGCATATCAACCCGCCGCATCATCCGAAGCAGCAATGTCTGGGAATTCCCATTTTTGACACGGATTCACGCGTGATCGATCCCACAACGTTGCGCGAATTGCCGCCGGGCGAAATCGGCGAGATCATCATGCACGGGCCGCAGGTATTCCTTGGCTATTGGAATAAGCCCGAGGATACCGCGCAGGTTTTCATCGAGCTGGACGGCAAGCGATTCTTCCGCAGCGGCGATCTCGGGAGAATGGACGAGGATGGCTATTTTTTCATCGTCGATCGCCTGAAGCGCATGATCAACGCCTCCGGGTACAAGGTATGGCCCACCGAGGTCGAGTCGCTCATGTATCAGCATCCTGCCGTGCAGGAAGCCTGCATCATCGGCACCAAGGACGCGCATCGGGGCGAGACGGTCAAGGCCGTCATCGTGCCGCGCGCCGAATGGCGTGGCCGCGTCGAAGCGCAGGCCATCATCGACTGGTGCAGGGAGCACATGGCGGCCTACAAGGTGCCGCGGGTCATCGAATTCGTCGACGCGCTCCCGAAATCGGGCTCCGGCAAGATCATGTGGCGCGAGCTGCAGGAGCGCGAGAACGCCAAATCATCTTCCCCACTGGCGACATCCTCATGAAAGCACTCGTAAGCCGCCAGCCGGGCGGTCCAGAAACACTGACACTCGAAGACGTTGCCGACCCGGTGCCCGGCCGCGGCGAAGTGCGCATCGGCGTTCGCGCCGTGGGCGTCAACTTTCCGGATCTGCTGATCATTCAAGACCTGTATCAAATCAAGCCGCCGCGGCCGTTTTCCCCGGGAGGCGAACTGGCCGGCGTGGTCGAAACGCTGGGCGAGGGTGTGACGACGCTCAAGGTCGGTGATCGGGTCCTCGTGAGTCCCGTGCGCAGCGCCATGGCTGAAAAAGCCGTCGCGCCCGCGGGCAATTGCTGGAAGATCCCCGACGCCATGCATTTCGATGAAGCCGCGGCGCTGCTCATGACATATGGCACTTCGCAGCATGCCTTGAAGGATCGGGCGAAGCTGTGTGCCGGCGAAACCCTGCTGGTGCTGGGCGCGGCCGGCGGTGTGGGCCTGGCGGCGGTGGAACTGGGCAAGGCGATGGGTGCGCGCGTCATCGCGGCGGCGTCCAGCGCGGAAAAACTGGCGCTGGCGCGTGAGCACGGCGCGGACGACGGCGTGCAATATCCGCCGGGGTCGCTGGACAAGAATGCGGCCCGGGCGCTCACAGACAGTTTCAAGGCAGCCTGCGGAGCGCAGGGCGCCCATGTCATTTACGATGCCGTCGGCGGCGACTACAGCGAATCAGCGCTGCGCGCGATCGCCTGGCAAGGCCGCCACCTGGTCGTGGGGTTTACCGCGGGGATTCCGAAACTGCCGCTGAATCTACCGCTGCTCAAGGGCTGTGAGATTGTCGGCGTGTTCTGGGGTGAGTTCACGCATCGTAATCCTGCGCAGCACGCCGCCAATGTTGCCGCGCTCATGGCGCTGTATGTGGATGGTAAAATCAAGCCCGCCGTCACCGAGCGATTCCCGCTCGCGCGCGGCGGTGAAGCGATCGCGAGGCTGGGATCGCGCTCGGCACGCGGCAAGATTGTCGTGACGGTTTAACGCAGCGCGCCTCAAGAGGACATCGACATGGATCTTAAATACAATCCGGAAGAAGAGAAATTTCGCGCCGAGGTGCGCGCATTTTTCGACGCCGAGCTGCCCACCGACATTCGCACCAAGCTGCAGCTGGGACGCCGCATCTCCAAGGAAGACATGGTGCGCTGGCAGAAAATTCTGTTCCGCAAGGGCTGGGGCGCGCCGAATTGGTCCAAGGCCTTCGGCGGCACGGGTTGGAACATCGTGCAGCAGCATATCTTCGAGGAAGAACGCGCGGACGCGTGCGCGCCGGGGCAGAATCCGTTTTCACTGAAAATGCTGGCTCCGGTGATGCAGGCTTTTGGCAATGCCGCGCAGCAGGAATACTTCCTGCCGCGAATTCTCTCCGGCGAAGATTGGTGGTGCCAGGGATATTCCGAACCCGGGTCGGGTTCGGATTTGGCCTCGCTGCGCACCAGCGCCGTGCGGCAGGGCGATCAGTACATCGTCAATGGCCAGAAAACCTGGAACACCATGGGCCAGTACGCGGATTGGATTTTCTGTCTGGTGCGCACCAGCACCGAAGGCCGCCAGCAGCAGGGCATCTCGTTCCTGTTGATCGACATGAAGTCTCCCGGGATTTCGGTTCGCCCGATCATCATGCTCGACGGCGAGCACGAGATTAACGACATCTTCTTCGACGACGTGAAAGTGCCGGTGCAGAACCTGATCGGCGAAGAGAACAAGGGCTGGACGTACGCGAAATTCCTGCTGACGCACGAGCGCAGCGGCAATGCCGGCGTCGGCATCTGCAAACGCGCGCTGAAGAAACTCAAGGAAATCGCCGGCGAACAGCTGTCGAACGGCCGGCCGCTGATCGAGGATTCGCGCTTTCGCGATCGCATCGCCCAGGTGGAAATGGAATTGATGGCGCTGGAAATCACCAATTTGCGCGTGCTGTCGGCGTCGGCAAAGGAATCGGGTTCGCTGGGGCCGGAAGTCTCGGTGCTCAAGATCAAGGGCTCGGAAATCATTCAGCAGCTTGCGGAACTCAAGATGCACGCCTTGGGACACGATGCCCTGCCCTATGTGCGCGAGGCGCTCGACATGGATTGGGTCGGGAATCCCCTGCTGGGCGCGCACTATCGTTCCTACGCGCCGCCGATTTCGGGGCAGTACTTCAACCAGCGCAAGACCACCATTTACGCCGGGTCCACCGAGATTCAAAAAAATATCATCTCGCAGATGATTCTGGGATTGTAAAGAGCACCTATGGAATTCAACTACAGCGAAGAACAACTGGCGCTGCAGGACACGCTGCAACGATTCATTTCCCGCGACTACGACTTCGACAAGCGCCGCGCCTTTTCCGCCTCGCCGCCGGGGTTTTCACCCGAGGCCTGGAGCCAATACGCCGAACTCGGACTGCTGTCGCTGCCCTTTCCGGAAGATTTCGGCGGGCTTGGCGGCACGGCCGTCGATACCATGTTGGTGATGGAACAATTCGGCAGGGGGCTGTTGCTGGAGCCGTACTTGAGCACCGTGGTGATTTGCGGAGGCTTGATTCGCGACGCGGGTTCCGACTCCCTCAAGCAGCGGCTGCTGCCGCAGATAGGCGCCGGCACGGTGAAGCTGTCGTTGGCCGGCTACGAGGCGGCGGGGCGGTATGACCTGCCGTACGTGGCCTGCACCGCGCAAGAGAGCGGCGGCAGCTGGCGCTTGTCCGGCCGCAAGACCGTCGTGCTCGACGGCGCCTCGGCCGACCATTTCCTGCTGTCGGCGCGCAGCGGCGGCAAGGTCTCCGATCGTGACGGCATATCGCTGTTCCTGGTGCCGAAGGACGCGAAGGGACTCACGGTGGCCGCGTATCCCACGCAGTCAGGGGCGCGCGCCGCCGATTTGGCACTGGAGAATGTCACCGTCGGCGCCGATGCGTTGATCGGCGCGCCCGGCCGTGCATTGCCCATCATCGAGCGGGCGGTGGACCACGCCATCGCGGCGCTGTGCGCCGAGGCCGTCGGCATCATGAATGCGCTCAATCAAGCCACGTTGAATTATTTGAAGACCCGCAAGCAATTTGGCGTTGCCATCGGCACCTTTCAGGCGCTGAAGCACAAAATGGCGGACATGCTGATCGCCGCGGAGCAGGCGCAGTCGATGGCGATCATCGCCGCCGTTCACGCCGATTCGGAGGATGCGGCCGATCGGCATCGCGCCATATCAGCCGCCAAGGCCTATATCGGCCAGGCGGGCCGTCTGGTTGGCCAACACGCCGTTCAGATGCACGGCGGCATGGGTGTGGTGGATGAACTCATCGTCAGCCACTACTTCAAGCGGCTGACCATGATCGACTTATCCTTTGGCGATGCCGACTACCATTTGGCGAGTTTCAGCGAGACGTTGAGACCGACACCTTAGCAGCTCGGCACTGTGAGTTAGAGCGGCTCGAATGGCCGTCACCGGTCGGTGTAGTCGGCGAAGCAAGCAGGGAGTAAAGGAGAGTCATGCCTACATTTGTTCTGGTGCACGGTGCGTGGCACGGTAGTTGGTGCTGGAAGCGCGTCCGCAAGGCACTCCAAGCGCATGGACACGAAGTTTTTACGCCCACCCTGACGGGCGTTGGAGAGCGATCGCACCTGCTGGCTCCACAAGTGAACCTGGACACCCATATTGACGATGTCGTTAACCTGATTCAGTGGGAGGAACTGTCTGACGTGGTGCTGTGTGGTCACTCGTACGGCGGCTGTGTCATCAGTGGTGTAACAGACCGCATTCCAGATCGCATTCGCGAATTGGTCTACCTGGACGCATTCGTTTTAGAGGACGGCGAAAGCGCGCACGACACTCTGCCGTCCTTGCAAAGGGATATGCAGCTCGAAATCACGCGACAGCACGGCGAAGGTTGGAGGGTGCCGCCGATTCCCGCCGAGGTATTTGGTGTAAATACCGCCGATATAGAGTGGGTGAATCGCCAGTGCACCATGCAATCCCTTGCGACCTTCCAGCAGGCAATCAAACTGAAGAGGACGGCCGAGGCTACAATACCGACCACGTTCATACTCGCCAATGGCTGGAAGGATTCTCCGTTCCCCCTTTTTTATGAACGCGCCAAAGCGAGAGGCTGGAAGACACTCTCAGTGCCGTGCGGTCACGATGTGATGTTGGATCGGCCGGAGGAGCTAACGAGGGCTCTGCTTGGCGTCGCAGGTTGAGCCGCGGGCGAAGGGGGCAGAGGGAGCAAGGAGGGCAGGGCGATGAACGGGATGTATATTGGCAAATTCCGTCTGCGAATCAATGCTAGGCACCCGACTGCAATGCCTCGCACCTGGCCATTCGTTGTCGTGTCCATCGTTCTTACGCCGCTTCTGCTGTACGTGGCGCTGGCCTCTGCTGGTGCAGGGCATGGGAGCTATTTCTGGGCAAAGGTGTTGTTCCCTTATACGATGCTGGCGGCGAAGGTCGTAAATTCAATAACTCCCGCGCTCGAGGGCCTCGCAATCGCTCAAATGCCGATATATGGGTTATTGATGGGCCTGGGCGCAAAGGCCTGGCGCGTCGTGGCCGTTATTTTTGGCCTCGTTGTAATTCACGGGGCTGCCGTTGTCGCATGTTTCGTAGTGCCGATGACCGGTAACTTCCCATGACAACTTCTTCATCAGTTTTGGTTTGGCTTCGCTTTTGCCTTGGTCTTTGCACTGGTGCGGTATCGAATTGCAGCGTAGCGGGAGTGCCGGGGAGGGAGTTGTGATTCGGATGACTCAAGACTTATGACGGCACAACCGCGCGTCGCTCAACCTCATCGTTAGTCGACATGGCACTGCGATATACCTACGTGTTCGACTCGGCCTACTGCAAAAACGTGATTTCACGCTACTACAAGCAACGACCGTTCTTTCTACGATTGCATTTTCAATTTGGAGCGGTAGGGATCATTCTATTGCTCGCATGGTTTTCAACTCAAGCGGCGACTATTCGCTCCGGCAACGCGATAGTTGGCATTCTGATTGCTGGTGCTCTCATTCTTGGCGCCATATTGCTAGTTCGCGCGGGCGTCATGATGAAACTGCGCGGTAGTAGGGAGTTTGGAATGGAAGTTAGCGTTGCGCTTTCAGCCGAGGGATTGGAGGCTTCGGGTCCGAACGGACACAGTTCGATTAAATGGGCTGCATACCCGCGCTCCGTGCGATATCCAGACGGCATATTGCTCGTGAGAGGTGGCGCTATTCGTTGGTTGCCCGACGCGGCCTTGCAGGAAGGCAGTGTGCCGGACGCCGTCGCACTCGTTCGAAGCAAAACAAAGTCTCGCTCAGTCGGCTAACCAACGGTTCGAGCGATCGGCGCGAGACGTTTTCGGTAGACCCAGGAGGGCAGTTGATCAGTGAGAAAGGCACCTTCATTTGCGTCAGCGCCACCGGAAGTGGCTTCGGGTGAATGCTAACTATGCGAACGATGATTTCGAGCTTCTTGATCCTCAGCGTATGCTGCGGATGCTCAACCGCGGGGCCGAACAAGGCCGTCGCTGCACGGCTAGGCTATGAGGGCTGTAGGGTGTCGAAGCCTCTCACTATTGCGCAAGTGATGGCGAAGGATATGGGTGGCAACTATCAGTCGAGCCGCCCGCATCCAGACTGGGATGCACTCATCGCCAAGTATGCATCCGGTGATCAGGTTTATTTCATAGATTGCAGGGGCGTGGCTTCCTCTCGGATTGTCGTTGGAACATCTCTGTACGCTCTTGTTCGAGACGGCGTGGTGATCGCCCGCGCGGCAGACACGACGTGACTGACGCAACGAATTCCTGGCGAAGTGCGTTCTCGAAGGCGCTGGTATTTCAGGGTGTCGTTGTCGGTTTCTTGTCATTGGGATGGTTTGGGATGTTGGGGGGATTTGGGGGCGCAGACAATCCGCTGTGGTTCTATCTTGGCGCGGTACTGCAGTTTCCGGCGTCGCTGCTCTTCAGGCCCGCGCTGGGCCTCGTTACGAAGGTATTCCCGGATGACCGCCAAGCTTTCGAGGTCGCCGGTGCAGTGGTGGCCGTTTTAGAGTTCGTTTTGCTTACGGCCGCGATCAAGAAAATCAGGGAGTCTTGGCTAAAGTAAGTCCCTAGCCTGACAAGCGGTAGAGCGATCACGGGGCTGGGAAATGGAAGAATTTGCAATATCAGGGAGATAATTCAATGCGTGGTTTAAAGCTAGGCTTGGCATTCATGCTGGCGGGAGTGTTTTGTTCTCCGGCGTGGGCGCAGCTCGAGGAAATTGTGGTCACGGGGTCGCGCGCTAGCGGCGATGATTACTCAAAAATGCCGGCTGTCGTTCTTCAACAGCGCGCTGACTTTCTCGTGCAGCGCATCCGATTGACCAACGACACCCGTGCCGAAGATGCCAGGACCAAGGAGCTACATCAAACGATTCGAGATATGGTAGGCGACGCTTCGAAGCAGTCCGGAATCGCTTTGAGCTATGGCGATGAATTTCTAATCCCTATCACGTCTACGGCCTATGAAGTACCCCTGACGGAGGGCGGGAAACGGGCCGACACAAGCTCAACCAGCATCTACGTCAAAATGGCGCTCGGGGAAAGGGACGATGTTCCTGGTGCAATCGCGCGGCTGCGCGGCTTCATAAAGAAGGCTCGCGTGTCGGGAAGGACAGAGATTGAACCGGATGGCGATGTGGGCTTGAGTTTGGTGACTCCGGAAAAATACCGATACAACATTATCGCGAAGATAACCGAGGATGCGAAAAGGCTTCACTCTACGGTGGGAACACAGTGCAGAATTCGCCTTAGCGGGCTGTCCAACAGAGTGTCGTGGCAGCGTTCGGATGTCTCCGAACTCACCCTGTACATTGCTTACGGCGTTGAACTGACAGATTGCCAATAGCAAACGATCGGTTCGAAAGACCGACGGGTAGCTTGAAGATCATGCCAGACGTCACCGCACGGGGCTCCTTGCTGACTAATCTGCGCATTACAGGCGCAAACCGGGACAAGCCGATGAACAAGATGTATATGAGGTTATTCTGTCAGCGAACTTACTAGTTAAGGTCCGATAAACGCGAATGCTTGTACTCCTCAAGTTCATCGCCACGTTCGCGGCTGCCATTTTTGCTGGCGCTGCGCTTTACGTGAACATCGCAGAGCACCCAGCTCGGATGACGCTCGAGACGAGGTTTGCCGTGGCTCAGTGGGCCCCAAGTTACCGACGCGCCACCTTGATGCAGGCACCGTTAGCGCTGCTCAGCCTTATCTCAGGCCTCGGCACATGGTGGATGGGCGGTGGCGTCGGCTGGGCAATAGCGGCTCTTCTTATTGGTGCCGTGGTTCCCTTCACTTTTATCGGCATCATGCCGACCAACAGGTCGCTACTTGAGCCGGGTCGTGATCTCGATGCGGCGGAGACGCGTGGTTTGCTCGAGCATTGGGCAAAGCTTCATGGCGTGAGAACGGTGCTTAGCGTCACTGCGACGATCTTCTATTTGTGTCTTGCGCTTGAATCTTAATAACAGGTTTACGCAACTTGGGCGCCGAGAATCAAAAATGTAATGAGAAAACCGTCGTCACGTCGCTCAACGTCATCCTTGGAACTATAGAGGACGATATCGATGACTTTTACCGAACATCCGTGACTGCTCGCGCGCCTTGCGGGACCGCACGCGGCGCTGCCGCCCAGTCATGGCTTGCCAAAGGTGTGCAGGCGCAACTATTGATAGGGAAGGGGAGAACTCATGATATCGGTATCACTCAGCGTCGATGTTCCCAGCCTTGAGGAGGGCCTTCGCTTCTACGGCGAGGCGTTTGGTTTCGTCAAAGCCTCTGAGCCTTATCCTGGCGTGGCGGTGATTCGGGCAGACAACGCCGAGCTCCTTCTCCTCGTGAAGAACTCCGGCTCTGTTCCATTTCCGCAATCCGGCGAGAAACGCCGTTACGAGCGACACTGGACTCCAGTCCATATCGATTTTCACGTCGATAACTTCGAGGAGTCACTCACAAAAGCTCTTGGCGCGGGCGCGAAGCAAGAGCAATTATTTGCGAACCCCGGCCGTCCTTCCGTGGCTTTCTGCAGCGATCCATTTGGGCACGGATTTTGCTTGATCGAAAGAAGAAACCGATGACGCGGGGCGTGCCGGCCTACTCGGCCATCGTGCTGGGTTCAACGGGTAATGTGGGACGTCAGATCGAGAACCTGCTGGTCGCCAGCCAGGCGGTGAGGCAGGTGGTGGTCGTGAACCGTAGGCAGACCGATGAGTTCAAGGGCTTTTCGAAGGTGCGTGAGGTCGCGGTGCCGGACCTGGAAAAGCTGGCTGAGGTTGCGGAGAGTGCGGCGAGGGATGCCGGGGCCACGGTCGGTTTCTGCGCCATCGGTGTGGGCAGCGGCGGCCGGAGGATGCCCGATGCAGAGGTGCGCAAGATTGAGGTGAAGTATCCCGAGGCCTTCGCCAAAGGATGCAAGGCGGGTGGCGTGCTTTCCTTAGGGCTCTTGACCGCTGCCGGCGCCGACATCAATTCCTCGTTCAAATATGTGCGAATTATCGGTGAGAAGGAGCAAGCGGTGACCGGGGTTGGCATCTCGACCTTGAGCATCTACAAGCCGAGCGTCATCCTTGGGAACTCGAACACTCCATCCTACCTGAACTATGTTTTTCCGGCGGTGCAGTGGATGCTGCCGTCGCGCTACCACGCCATCGACAAGAGCGAGCTGGCCCGCGCAATGGTCGGGGGCACTATTAAGGCGCCCGCTGAGCTTGTTCAGGGCGGAGCGCCAGTGGTCAAAGTCTACGAGTACAGTGATATGAAGAAGTTTTTCAAGGATGATCCGAAGGACTGACGATGGGTTCGAAGTTGAGGAGCTTCTTGATGAGCGCTGGACCAGTGAAAATCACCGGGCGGACATACTATGTCGTGTGCGCCATCTCCTGCTTGCGCACGTCCTTATCCATGGTTCGCGACGCTGCAAATAGCACCGCGGCCGCTGCCAACGCCAGTATTGGAATGATGTACATCGCGTTATGCAGGCCGGTGGCCTTGAACGCCTCGGTCATGACGGTTGCGCCCGCGTCCGTCATGGCCTTGTGAGCGAAGTGATCGCTCAAGAATCCGGTGCCCACCGGGCCCATGCTCGCGCCCAGGATGTACATGAAGCAAAAATAGAGGGCGACCGCCGTGCCGCGCAAACGCGGTTCGATGACGTCTTGAATCGCGGTATACACCGTCGCGTAGTACACGAACATGGTGATCGTGCCCATGGTCATGAAGATGACATAAGCGGTGATCGCTTCTTTGGGTTGATTGATCGCCATGAAAATACAGGGCGCGGCGATGGCCATGGCGGCGGACGACAGCACCAAGCGGCCGTTGCGCCGTTTGGCGCTCATTTTGTCGGCAAGCCATCCTCCGACCAGCAGGCCGATGGCGCCCACCGCACCGACGGAAATCGAGGAGACGTAGCTCGCATTGAGCAGGCTCATCTCGTGAAAGCGCTGCAGGAACGGCGTGTTGAACGAGTTGATGGCGTACATGTTGAAGTTGTGGAAAATGCCCGACATGATGATCCACCACATCGTCGGCAATCCCAGCACGGTCGCGAACGGCGATTTGACGGCATCTTTCGCCGTGGTCACCACCCGGCCCGGGTCCAGCGCACCGCGTTTGGGTTCAGGTATGCGCAGCGCCATCAGCGCCAGGAGAATTCCCGGGATGCAAGCAAACCAGAAGGCCGCCCGCCAGCCAAATTTGGTGGCGATTGCGCCGGCGCTGATGTAGGCCAGGAAAATGCCCGCCGGCAATCCGAGCATGAACACGCCCATGGCCTTGGCGCGCTGATGAGGCGGGAACAAATCGCCGATGAGCGATTGGCCGGCAGGAGCGCAGGTCGCTTCGCCGACGCCCACGCCGAGCCGAGCGATGAATATCTGCGCGTAGTTTTGCGCGAAACCCGTGGCGGCCGTCAGCAGGCTCCAGAAGGCGGTGCCCAAGGCGATGAGCCGATTGCGGTACCACCTGTCGCTGAGCGCCCCGAGGGGTAAGCCGACGAAGGCATAGATGATCGTGAAAATAGTGCCCAGGAATCCCAGCGCGGTGTCGCTCAAGTGAAATTCATGGCGGATCGGCTCGCCGAGCGCGCCCAGCAATTGGCGATCGAAAAAATTCAACAGGTTGATGGCGAACAACAGGAATAGGGCGTATTTCGCACCCGTGGCTGCCTTGGCAATGACGCCGGCCGGCTGATCGGCGGGCGCGCCCCCTTCGAGCGATTGCGGACTAACAGACATTTATTCTACTCCCCAAAGAAAAAGCCGGCTGCCGCCCGGTAGTTTGCCGCACAACGCCGTCAAACGCTGACATTTCAACCGAGCGGGCCGCCCGGCGCGGGCATGCGATCCCAGAAGGCGCGAATTTCGCCGCGTGGATCGTTCTCCATTTGAGTCGGCGTGCCGAAAATCATCGTCGCCCGCGTTTTGCTGTCAAATGTCGGCCAGGGCGGTATGCGGGCATTGTTCGGGTCGCCGGTGCGCGCGAAGGCAACCCAACTCGAGGACAGTTGATCGGCCACGCGCGCAGCGTCGTTGCCGTCGCGCGCTTCGCGGAACGATCCGGACACATCGAGCCCGTGCACGGCCCCATAACGGCCGCCGAAAGCAGGTGTCGGCCACTCCCATTGATACATGTAAATGGCGCCCGCGCCCTGGGCCGCCTTCAATTCAGCCTGCTTGATCGCCGAGCGTCGAAAGCCCGCATCGGTGAGCATCATGGCCTGAACAAGATAGGGCGATTTTTCCGGGTAGTACTTGCGGTACATCGCGAGAATCTCGCCGCCCTTGTCCTTGTAGCGGTTGTCGATGAGGGCTTTGAGGTCGGCCTCAGTCAAATTGAAATTGGTCAGACTCAGCGCCGCGTCCTCCAGCGTGGTGGACACGATGAGCGGAACTTGAGCCGATTCCGGCGGCGCCGCTGGGTCGAATGCGTCGTGGGTCAGATACTTGCCGTCGAGAACCGGACCGTTTCCCAAGCCCGGTGTCGTGGCGCTCACGGCGGCCTGCGCTTCGAGCAGCTGCTGCCAGGAGATCTTCTGCAGGTCGGCGATGCGGGTTTTTGGCATCCCTAGCTGCTTGAGGAGAGCTTCCGTGTTCCGCGTTGCGCGATCCTTCGGCACGAATTTCAGCAGCGATCCGCTCTGCACGGCGGCGCGATGAAACAATCCCTTTGCGGCGGGCGTTGCCAGCATGGTGCTGGTCTTTGCGCCACCCCCCGACTGGCCGAAGATCATCACATTGCCGGGATTGCCGCCGAAATTTTCGATGTTGTCGCGTACCCACTCGAGCGAGGCGGTGAGATCCATGATGCCGGCAACACCCGCGTAGGCAAATTCCGCCGGCGCGCCCAAGTCCGCGAGATGCGTGTAGCCGAACGTGGCCAGGCGGTGATTGACGGTGACCACCACCACATCGCCAAAGCGCGCGAGCTGCGCACCGTCGTAACCAATCGCATTGCCCGATCCGGTGGTGAAACCCCCGCCATGAAAGGACACCAGCACGGGTCGCTTGGCGCCATCTTTGAGGCCCGGGGTCCAGATGTTCAGCGACAGGCAATCCTCGCCCATGCCGCCGGGATGATAGTCCCAATGAATCATCATGGCGTAATCGGAGCGCAAATCCGCGGCTGTCTGCGGGCTGACCTGACCGTGCGCCAAGCACTCGCGCACGCCCTTCCAAGCCGCCGGTTTTTTCGGGGGCATGAAGCGATTGCGCCCCGCGGTTGAAGCCCCATACGGTATGCCCCTAAACTCCTTGATGCCGGCGCTTTGAATGCCCTGCACCTTGCCGTAAGCCGTATCGGTCTCGACGAATATGCCGCCGGTCGAGCTGCCTGCCATTGACGGCGACGGTGACGACGGCTGCGACTGCGCTTCAGCGGGGCTCGTCGCGAGCGAGGTCACGCTTGCCGCGGCAAGCGTCAGCGCCGAGTTCTTCAGAAATTCGCGGCGGCTGGTCGATTGATCTTTTTGTTCGCCGGAAGACTCATTGCTCATGGCAAGCCCCTATGACTTTGAACTGGATTCAAAAAAAACGGCGGGTCTTTGAGGCCCGCCGTGTACTCGGATCAAATAGTTAAAAACATCGGGCTACTTGAACTTCACCCGCGCCGTCAAGCCAAAGGTCCGCGGAGCGCCCAAGTAGGACGAGATGGTCTCGAACTGGAACGGCGAGTCGAACGCAACGGCGTAGTAGTATTTATCCGCAAGGTTCGCGCCCCACGCCTCGATGGCCCAGGATTCATCCAATGCGCCAAAGCTGATGCGCGCGTTGAGCAGTCCAAATCCCGGTTGGATTTTCTTGGGATCAAGATCGGAGCCCGTGTTGTAAGAGGAGTTGTATTTCTCTTCCACACTGGTGCGTAACCCCAAGGTTCCGAACGGTATCAGGTAGCTGGCCGAGAGCGCTCCGGACCACAACGGCGCAAAGGACAGGCGATTGTTGTCGCGGGCCGTGCAACCATTTCCCGGGCCGCCGCAGAAGTCGGGCAGGGCGTTGCCGAAATTGTCGATGTTGGTCAGATCCTGGGTCACGCCGCCTGCAAGGGTCAGCCCGGAGATCGGGGTTGCCCAGGCGAAATCCACGGCGACGCCCTTGGACACCACTTTGTCGAGAGAGGTCACGACGAATTGAATGCCGGTAAAGGTATTCAGTTGGAAGTCCGTATATTTCTGATAGAAAACTGCCGCGTTGAGGCGCAGTGTCTTGTCGAATAGCGTGGTCTTGATGCCCGCTTCGCCGGATACAACGGTTTCTCGCGGGAAATGGGTATCGAAATTCGGTTCGAGGCCAAGAGGATTCGTTCCGGTCGGTCCGGTCTGTGGAAAAGTTACCCGCGACAGATTGTAGCCTCCGGCCTTGTAGCCATTCGCGGCCGAGGCGTACACCATCGCTTCCTCGTTGAACCGATACGACAGCTTGACCGTGCCGGATAAATTATTTTCAGTGTTCGATTGGTCGAATCCATGGCCGTTGATCAAGGGATTGAGACCGCTGAAGCAGCCGTATCCGAGCAAGAATGATTGCGCGTTGGTTCCGCCAAGACCACCCGGGGCTGCTGTTGGAGGCGCGTAAAGAAGCGGCGCGTTCTGTGGG
>DATHKV010000068.1:0-12779 GCA_035488895.1 Steroidobacteraceae bacterium | reverse complement strand
GTGCAGGGGTGGGCGCTGTCGCAGCTGTGGCTCTTCTGGGTGGCGCCGCTGCTCGGGGGTGCGATCGGCGCGCTCGTGTATCGGTTCATCACCCCGGGCAAGGGCGCGACCGAACCGGGATACTAGGCTCCGGGTTCCTTGCGCCCCGCGCAACTCGCAGGCTTGTGGACTTTCACGATGGACGCCGGATAGGCTGCGAGCTTGGCCGCAGGTCGTCGCGGCCGTGTGACCAGTTCACCGCCGCAATTGGGACATTTTGCCTGCAGCGACTCGGCGCAGGACTCACAAAAAGTGCACTCGAACGAACAAATGCGCGCATCGGGGGAATCCGGTGTCAGCGCGCCATCGCAGCATTCGCAAGACGGCCGTAGTTGCAGCATGACTCCTCCACAGTCTTCAGCCTCAAGGCTACGTTTCAATCAATTCAACGGTTCGCGCCCGGACTTTGGTGCCTTCCACCGTCATTTCCCCCACGGAAATCGGAAGCGTGAAACGCCTGGGGCCGCAACTCCCGGGGTTGACGTACAAAATGCCGTCACGCTGTTCAATTAGCGGCTTGTGGGAATGACCCGACACGATTACCTGCACACCTGCGGCATGCGGATCGATGTCGAGCTCTGAAATATCATGGATAACGTAAACGAATACGCCGCCCACCCGCATCATTTCGGTTTCCGGCAAATGCGCCGCCCATGCCTGCCGGTCGTTGTTACCCTTGACGGCGATCAGCGGAGCCAGAGCTGCCAGTTCATCGAGAATCGATTGCGACCCGATGTCTCCGCCATGAATGATGTAATCGCATGCGCCTGCAAATATCTTGGCTTCCGGCCGCAACAGGCCGTGGGTGTCCGACACGATCCCCACCCGCAATGCTTTGCCGGAATTCATCGCCGCATTTTAAGCTTAAAAAAATTGCGGCGCGTATGTAGTCCGCGCCGCAACTTCTTCAGCCCTTCAACGGGAAACTTAACGCTCCCAATGGCCCCGTTCATGGTGCCAGCGCGGCCCGCGTTGATCCCAATGGTCCGGAACCCAGTGATATCCATGGCGCTGATGCTGCCAGCGGCCCGTGACCCAAACGTGATTATGGCCCCGGTAATCCCAGTATCCCGGCGCCCAAACGTAGCCCGCGCGCGGCGGCGGCACCGTCTCAACTCGAAGCGGCGGCGGCGCGATTTCGATATCAACGGCGACCCCGGCGGATGCAATTGTTGGCACGGTCACGGCACTCGCAGCCATGCATAAACCCAGCAATATCGCCTTACGAGAAGCTTTCATTCAATACTCCTTCTTTAAATTCGTTCGGCCACAAACCGACCAAACTTATTTTGCTAAACGCCACGCGCCTATCTTCGGTTGACGGCTATCGGGGGTATGTAGGACAGCACCGCATTTTTCCATGGCCCTAAAGGCCAGTAAGTCATTGAGAATCAGCGGAATACGGGGTCACGGCCTCAGCCTTAAGAGTTGGTAATGTTCTAACGGTGCGGATCACGGGCAACTGCCAGGCGACGCATGCCAGCAGCAGCGCGGTAACGCCGGAAAAACCCAACGCAGCGCGCAGCCCAATATGCTCGCCCACCCAGCCACCGAGCAGCGCGCCGGGTCCGGCCGGCAAAAGAATGAGCCAGCGCATCGTGCTGGTCATGCGGCCGAGCATCGGGCCCGGTGTGACGGACTGACGCAGGGAGAGGAAATTGATGAAAATGAAGATGGCGCCCACGCCGAACATCAACAGCATGGTGGCGTAGGCAAGGACGCCCAGCGCATTGGCCGGCGCGACAGCGAGCAACAGCCAGCCCGTGCCTGAAATTGCAAACCCCAATACAAACGTGGGACCGGGACCCAAGCGCCTGACCACCCGATGCCCGTTTGCGCTCGCAAACACCGTGCCGACGCCAAGTGCGACGTAGCTGAATCCTACGCCGCGCTCCGACAACCCGAGCTGGTGGATCGCGAAAAGGATTTGCACGACGGTGGCGCACTGGTTGCACATTTGCCAGATTCCAACGCAACAAGCCATGGTGACCAGGAGCTTGTGGCCGCGCACGAAATCCAAGCCTTCGCGCATGGCAGCCCAAAACGGCGGATTGACCTTGCTTGGCGTTTCATTGACCGGCACACCGCGAAGAATGGAGGCGGAGGTCAACAGCAGGCACGCATTCGCCAGCAGGGCAATCGGCGCACCGGTCAGCTTGATTAGCGCGCCCGCGGCGGCGGGTCCGGTTACTTCGGCCGTCGCCGAGGCCAGCGCATTCTTTGCGTGCGCCTCAACCAAGCGCGAGCGCGGGACGATCTGCGTCAGGACGATCTGCGCTGCGCTGCCGGCGGTGGTGTTTACGGCGCCAATCAGGAACGCCACGACATAGAGCCAGGGCATGGAGAGCCATCCCAGCCACCAGGCTATTGGCACGGTGGCGACGCCGAGGGCGATCGACAACTCGCCGAAAATATACACGGGCAGCTTTTTGACCCGGTCCAACACGACGCCTGTGGGCAACGAGAACAGCGCGAAGGGAATGATCTCCATCGCCGTCAAGAGCCCCATCTGCGTGGGCGCCGCGTGCATGAGAACGGCCGCGGTCAGCGGAATGGCGAGCAAGGTCACCTGGCCGCCGAACGAGGAAATCAGTATCGAAGTCCAAAGTCTGCGGTAGGTTCGATCGCGCAACAAATCGGTCGGCGACAGCGAGAATCGGTTCAGCCACCGGACCGGCAGCAACGAGACAAGAGTTCCTCTATTCACTTACGTGCGCTAACCGCTGCTCACCGCGCTCAAGACCTCCGACTCTTCCGCCTCGCCGAGAAAGCCGCCGCTTTGATGGGCCCACAACCGCGCGTACAGGCCCTTCTGCGCCAACAGTGAGTGGTGATTTCCCTCCTCGACGATGCGGCCCTTGTCGAGCACGATCAAACGATCCATGGCGGCAATCGTCGACAGGCGATGAGCAATCGCCATGACGGTCTTGCCTTCCATAAGGCGATACAAGCTCTCCTGAATCGCGGCTTCGATCTCGCTGTCGAGCGCACTCGTCGCTTCGTCGAGCAGCAGGATCGGCGCATCCTTCAGCATCACCCGCGCGATGGCGATTCTCTGGCGCTGCCCGCCGCTGAGTTTCACGCCGCGCTCCCCGACGTGCGCCTGGTATCCCGCGCGATGCTTTGGATCGGTCAAGCTCATGATGAAATCGTGGGCTTCGGCGCGCTTGGCCGCCGCGATCATCTCCGAATCGCCGGCATCGGGGCGGCCGTAGAGGATATTGTCGCGCACCGAGCGGTGCAACAGAGAGGTGTCCTGGGTCACCATGCCGATTTGTGCGCGCAAGCTGTCCTGTGTCGTCAGCGCGATATCCTGGCCATCGATCAGCACCCTGCCCTGTGGGATGTCGTAAAAGCGCAAAAGCAGATTGACGATCGTGCTCTTGCCGGCGCCCGATCGGCCCACCAAACCGATCTTCTCACCCGCGCGAATGTGGATATTCAGATTCTCGATGACGCGGCCGGCATCGTGGTGCGCGGCACCGTAGTTGAAGCTCACGTGCTCGAAACGAATATCACCCCGGGTCACGCGCAGCGGCACTGCATCGGGACGATCGACCACCATGGGCGGGCGGGCAAGCGTATTGATGCCGTCTTGCACCGTCCCAATCTGCTCGAACAGCGACGCCATTTCCCACATGACCCAGTGGGAGATGCCGTTGAGCCGCAGGGCCATCGCCGTGGCCGCGGCGACGGCTCCGACGCCCACCTGACCACGAGTCCATAGCCACAGCGTGACGCCGCCCGTGCTCGCGATCAGCCCCATGCTCAACAGGTGATTGACAATCTCGAAGCCGGTCACCATGCGCATTTGCCGGTAAACCGTCTGTAAGAACTCGGCCATTGCGCCCTGCACATAAGTCGCTTCGCGCTGGGTGTGCGAAAACAATTTGACCGTGGCGATATTCGTGTAGGCGTCGGTGATTCTTCCGGTCATGAGGGATCGGGCGTCGGCCTGCGCCTTGGCGACCGCGCCAAGACGCGGCACGAAGTACCAAACGGCGAGCAGGTAGCAGCCGAGCCAGGAAAAGAAAGGCGCCAGCAGCCATAGGCTGAAATTTCCCACCACCAGGGCGATCGTCACGAAGTAGATCACGACGAACACCAGGATGTCCGCCAAGATCATCCAGGTGTCTCGCACCGCCAGCGCAGTCTGCATGACTTTGGTCGCGACACGGCCGGCGAATTCATCCTGATAGAAGCTTAAGCTTTGCGCCAGCATGTTGCGGTGGAAATTCCAGCGTAGGCGCATGGCAAAATTGCCGGCCAAGCCCTGCTGCTTGATCAGACTCTGCAGCGCGACTATGACGACGCTGCCCATTAAAACAGCGGCCAATAGCAGAAGATGCAGGCGCTGTTCCGCCCATAAGCGCGCCGGCGGTACTTTCGCGAGCCAGTCCACCACACGCCCCAGCAGGCTGAACAGCAACGCTTCGAATACTCCGATTACGCCCGTGAACACGGTCATGGCCGCGATGTAGCGCCGGGTGCCGCGGCCACAGGCCCACAGAAACCGAAAAAATCCTTGCGGCATTGCCGCAATCGCCCCGTCCGGATAGGGCGAGACAAGTTTTTCGAACAGACCGAACATCAGGACTCCGCTTATCGTCGGGCAGCTCACTATCTTATCGCGAATGCGCCATTGCCCTCGGCCCAGTAGGAAATTTCCGACGCAATGACAATCCTTCCCGGCACGTCGGCCCGAGGCAGAATTCACATTGTCCGACATCCGCTGCATTGCAAGGATGGCGTATGCGTACTCCGGTCCAAACCGCAAGCGTTCGACGTGTCTTGTGCATTTTCCCGGCCTATGCACCGGCCTTCGGCACGTTTTCTCATGCATTTCGACTGGTTGGGGCCAAGGCGTTCATGCCCCCGCAGGGCATTCTGTTGATCGCCAATTACCTTCCCGACGGCTGGCCGGTCAGCTTCATCGACGAGAACATGCAGCGCGCGCAGAGTTCCGATTTTGCCTGGGCCGACGTGGTGCTCGTCACCGGTATGCACATTCAAGCAGCAGAAATTCATGACATCGGCCGGCGGGCCAAAGAGTGCGGCAAGGTTACGGTATTGGGCGGCCCTTCCGTTTCGGCAGCGCCGGAGAAGTATCCGGACTATGATTATTTGCACATCGGAGAGCTCGGCGACGCGACCGACTTCCTCATCGCGCGCATCGACGCCACGATTGCAATACCGCCGAAGCAGATTCGCTACTCCTCGCCCAAGCGATTGGCGCTTAGCGATTTCCCGTTTCCGGCGTACAACTTGGTCGCCCTCGACAAGTATCTGCTCGGCACCCTGCAGTTTTCCTCCGGCTGCCCCTACCTTTGCGAGTTTTGCGACATCCCCAATCTTTATGGGCGCCAGCCGCGCATGAAGACCCCGCAGCAGTTGATCGACGAGTTGAACTTCATCCTATCGCAGAAGACTCACCCGGCAAGCCTGTACTTTGTCGACGACAACTTCATCGGCAACCGCAAGGCGACACGGGAAATGCTGCCGCACTTGATCGCGTGGCAGAAGCAGCATGGTTATCCGGTGTCATTCGCGTGCGAAGCGACCCTCAACATTGCCAAGCAACCCGAGATCCTGCAGATGATGCGCGAAGCGCGATTCGACGCGGTGTTCGTCGGCATCGAAACGCCGGAACTCGAAGCGCTGAAAGCGATGCGCAAGGAACACAATGCCGCCCTTCCCATGCTGGAAGCCATTCGCACACTCAACAGCTACGGGCTCGAGGTCGCTTCCGGGATCATCTTGGGACTGGACTCGGATACGGTCGAGACTGAAGCGCGGTTGACTGAATTCGTGAATCGATCGCAGATCCCCATGCTGACCATTAATCTCTTGCAGGCGCTGCCCAAAACCGCGTTGTGGGACCGGTTGGCGCGCGATGGGCGGCTCGTGGAAGACAGCGGCAGAGAAAGCAATGTGAATTTTTTGCGTCCCTACGATGAAGTCGTCGCGACTTGGCGCCGCTGCATCGAGTACGCCTATGACCCCGAGCGTCTGTATGCGCGGTTTACGCACCAGATCGAGGCAACCTATGCCAATCGGCTGGTCACACCCGGCGGGGCGCGGCTGACGCGATCGAACTTGAAGCGTGGCGCGACGCTGCTCGCCAATTTACTGATTCGTGTCGGCCTGTTCGCCGATTACCGCCGACCCTTCTGGCGCATGGCCTGGAAGGCGATCAAGCGCGGACAGATTGAAGCGCTTTTCGGGGTGGGGTTCATTGCTTATCATTTGATCGAGTTCTCGCGCGAAGCCCTGCGTGGCCGCCAAAATGCGTCTTTTTATTCGGCGCGCGCCCGCAATACGATCGATATGTCGGCGTAGGCGCCCTGTTTGCTTGCCCGTAAGCTAAAGCCTACTCCCGGTCGCGCCGGCGCCGAGTATCGCCGCGCGAGCGTTTGGGAAAGACTAACCTGCGTTAGTAAAACCAAAAGGTAAGAATTATGAAATCTCGAAATCTATTTGCGGCATCGGGCTTTGCGGCGATCGCATTGCTGTTGAGCGCAGTGTCATTCGCGGCCAGCAAGGCCGAGATCGACGAGCGCGTGCACGTCGCAATGCGCCAGTTCTACAACCTCAATCCGCAGAACAAGGATTTGGTTGCCAGAGCCAAGGGCGTGCTGGTGTTTCCGCATGTCACGAAAGGCGGCGTCGGAGTGGGCGGACAACATGGTGAAGGCGTGCTGCGCATCGACGGCAAGACGGTCGATTACTACAGCATATCGTCCGCATCGGTGGGTCTGACACTAGGACTCGCGACTCACAAGGAAGTCATTCTGTTCATGACACAGGAAGCTTTGGATAAATTCACCAGCGGCCATGGTTGGTCTGTGGGCGCCGATACCGGCGTGGCAGTGCTTTCCAAGGGTGCGGGCGGAGACTACGACACGCAAACCCTGCAGCGGCCGATCCTTGGATTCGTGTTCGGAGAAAAAGGACTGATCGGCGACGTTTCGCTCGACGGCTCGAAGGTGAACAAGCTCGAAAAATAACGGTCCATCGTTAGCGTCCCAGGACCCGCTCCTTAGGGGTCCTGGGTCTTTCAGCACACATCTCGCCGCGGGGAAGCGATCCCAGGTACACTGCCGCGCTTGGCCCCGATGGCGAAATTGGTAGACGCAACGGACTTAAAGAAAATTGAGCGGCAGCCGCGGAAACGCCCTGCCGAATCCCGTCAAAGTCGGCGAACCCCCTGGGAAATCCCGCGGCGACGCCGAGCCAATCCGGACCGCGCGAAGCAACCGGCAGGTGTAGAGAGTGGACGGCGGGGACCTAAAGGCAGTTCTAGCGAACTCTCATGGTCGTGGCGCACTCCAGACCCCAAACGCGCCCTGGCGCGGCGGCGAAAGCCGTAGCAGGTCCGAAAATCCGTTGACCGAAAGGTCATGCCGGTTCGACCCCGGCTCGGGGCACCAGCCTTGCTAAATCGCCAGCCGCTCGGGTGCCGGAACGCACCAGATGTCGATCGGTCCACGGCGACCCCGCAACTCGAACTGCGGCAGCTGCAGAAATGAGGTCGAAGCCTCACCACCCTGGGTGTCGGTCGAGATGCGAAGTGCCGCCGCAACGGTGCAGGAGAACAATACTTCCCCGGCGCGCGCGCGGCTGCACAGCCGTGCCGCCACATTGACCGTGTCGCCCACCAACGTCATTGTCTTGCGCTTGGGCGGCCCAAGAACGCCGAAGGCCACTTCACCCAAATGCAGCCCGATGCCGATTCCCGCATCAATCCTCAACTCCCGGCGCCAGCGATCCGCCAGAGGCGCGAAGCCTTTCAACATGTCATGACCCGCTGCCAGGGCTTCGGCAGCGCCGTTGCCATTTTCTGCATTCACGCCAAAGCCGGCCATGATGCCATCGCCGGCCATGTGATAGACCTCGCCGCCAAATTTCTTGGCCGCCGCGCCGAGCACACCAAAGAACTCGTCCAACAACGGTACGACTCGCGCCGCCGGCAGGCGCTCCACCATACCCGTATAGCCGCGAAGGTCGGCGAATAGCACCGTAACGTACGCGGTGCGGATCTGCGATGCGCGAACTCTCGTGACGAGCAGGGAGCCGGTCGGACGCAGGCGTGGGCCTCGAGAGTCATTCATGACTCCGATTATGCACCAACTGTACCTATTCGTTCACCTGCGCGCATGCGACAATTCCATTACGCGTACTGTCTTGGGGCAAGCGAATCGACACACGCAATCAATCTGATGTCTGGCGGCGCGACCTGAGAGTCAAAATCACTTGGGCCCTGGCAGCGAAACTATTGGGATTGTTGCTGCTCTGGTTTTTGTTTTTCAGAGGGGGCGGCTCATGATCGATTTTGATGTCGTCACGCTCTCACGCCTGCAATTCGCCCTCACCGCCCTGTACCATTTTCTGTTCGTACCGCTCACCCTTGGGCTCTCCATGATTCTCTTCATCATGGAATCGGTGTACGTCATGACGGGCCGCGAAATTTGGAAGCGGATGACCCAGTATTGGGGCGTCCTTTTCGGCATCAATTTCGCCATGGGCGTTGCAACCGGCATAACCATGGAATTTCAATTCGGCACCAACTGGTCTTATTACTCCCACTACGTCGGCGACATATTCGGCACCCCGCTGGCATTGGAGGGCCTGGTCGCTTTCTTCCTCGAATCGACTTTCGTCGGGCTGTTTTTCTTCGGCTGGGACAAAGTGTCCAAGATCGGACATCTGATCATCACCGGCTTGGTCGCGCTCGGCTCGAGCCTCTCGGCGCTGTGGATTTTGATTGCCAACGGTTGGATGCAACATCCGGTCGGTGCACGGTTCAACTATCACACCATGCGCATGGAACTGTCGTCCTTCACTGAGGTGCTGTTCAACCCGGTCGCGCAGGCGAAGTTTGTGCACACCGTCGCCGCGGGCTATGTAATGGGATCGGTCTTCGTGCTGTCGATCAGCGCGTGGTACTTGCTGCGCGGGCGAAACGTCGCGTTCGCAAAGCGTTCCCTCGCCGTCGCGGCGAGCTTCGGATTGGCGTGTTCCCTATCGGTGGTGGTGCTGGGAGATGAGTCGGGATATCTCGACGGAGAAAACCAAAAGATGAAGGTCGCCTCGATCGAGGCGGAATGGAAAACCGCGCCTCCGCCGGCCAGCTTTACGCTGTTTGGATTTCCCGACGTCGCAGCGCGCACGACCCATGCCGAAGTCAAAATTCCCTGGCTGCTGGGTCTCATTGCCACACGATCGATTGATCAGCCGGTTCTGGGCATTTACGAACTGGTAGCCCGGGCGCGCTCGCGCATCGTCTCCGGTATCGAGGCGTATGCCGCGCTTCAGATGTTGCGCGGTTCGGCAGATCCGCCGGACGCCGGCGTTCTGCGGCGTTTTGAAGCCAATCAGGCCGATCTGGGCTACGCACTCTTGCTGCTGCGCTTCACCGACAATCCCGCGACGGCGACCCCGGCGCAAATCGACGATGCCGCCTGGTCGACCGTCCCGAACGTCCCGGTATTGTTTTGGTGCTTTCGGCTCATGGTGGGGTTGGGACTCTTTTTTATCGCGCTGTTCGCGGCGGCGTTTTATCTCGCGACGCGCCACCGCTTTGAGCGACATCCTTGGTTCCTCAAGCTCGCCTTCTTCAGCCTGCCCCTACCCTGGATTGCCATCGAAGTGGGCTGGATCGTCGCCGAGTATGGCCGGCAGCCCTGGGCGGTTGACGGCGTGCTTCCCACATTCCTGGGCGTGTCGCGCACCTCCGTGGGCAATGTCTGGATGTCCCTGACCGGCTTCGTGATCTTCTACTCCGCGTTGGCCGTCGTCGACGCCTTTCTTCTGGTGCGCACCATACGCCGCGGGCCTGAAGGCCTGGGATATTCAGCATGAGCGCGCTGCTGGATTATGCGACGCTGCGGGTGATTTGGTGGTTCATCCTCGGTCTGTTGCTCATGGGATTCGCGATTACCGACGGCTTCGATTTGGGGCTGGGGGCGAGTTTTACCTTTCTCGGGCGAACCGATGCCGAACGACGCGCGCTTCTGGCAACGGTCGAGCCGGTTTGGGAAGGCAATCAGGTGTGGTTCATCCTGGGCGGCGGAGCGGCATTCGCCGCGTGGCCGCTGTTGTATGCGGCCTCGTTCTCTGGATTGTATCTGGCCATGCTTCTCGTGCTGGTCGCGCTGATTTTGCGTCCCGTTGGATTCACCTATCGGGGGAAGCTAACAGACCCGCGCTGGCGAACCGGTTGGGATATTGCGCTCACCCTGGGCGGCGCACTCCCGGCGCTGCTGCTCGGCGTGGCCTTCGCCAATCTTTTTCTCGGCATACCCTTTCATTTTGACAGTTTGCAGCGCACGGTCGTGAGCGGCAGCTTTTTCAGCCTGCTGCATCCATTCGCCTTGCTGGGCGGAATCATTAGTCTCTCCATGTTGATTTTGCACGGCAATGCGTATGCCGCTCTCAAGGTCGGGGAACCCATGGCGGCTCGCGCGCGGCTGGCCGGGCGAGCGGCAGCGGTAGTTTTTCTGCTGACGTTTCTCGGCGCGGGTTTCTGGGTGTACTCGGCGCTGGGCGGATACCAGGTAACCAGTGTGATGGATCACGCCGGGCCCTCTGATCCGACGCGCAAGACCGTCGCCATCGTCACGGGCGCCTGGCTCAATAATTTTCGGATCTGGCCTCTGATGTGGGCCGCGCCGGGTTGCGCGGTGGTGGGCGCGTTGGTCGCCTACCTGTCGCTGCGCGCACAGCATGCCGGCGCCGCCTTCATGGCGAGCATTGTGGTTCAAGCGGGCACGATCCTAACAGGCGGATTTGCACTGTTTCCGTTCCTGCTGCCCTCTTCGACTCATCCGAGTCAGAGCCTGACCGTATGGGATGCCTCCAGCAGCGCCAAGACCCTGTTGCTCATGCTGGCTGCCGTGGCCGTGTTCCTGCCCATCATTCTGGCGTACACGAGCTGGGTATTTAAAGTGCTGCGCGGACGTGTAACGCTTGAGAACCTGCACGACCATGAAGGTGGCTACTGATGTGGTACTTCAGCTGGATTCTCGGTACCGGGTTGGCTCTCTCCTTTGCCGTGCTGAACGCGATCTGGTACGAAATCGTCGAACAGCAGCCGCAAGGGAGCGAGGAAACGGCGGACCTGCCGCGCGAGAAATGATCAGGCCGGCGGCTGCCGCAATATCCAGCCATTGCCGTCCGGATCCTTGAATGTCGCGAAGCGACCCCACGGCTGCTGTTGGATTTCGCTCAAGGCGACGCCGCGGGCCGACAAATCCTTGTGATCGCGATCGATGTCGGTCACGTTCAGCATGACGCCTTGCAGTCCGCCCGGCCGCATGGTGTCGAACCAAGTCACCAGGGCGATCGTCGTTGCGCAACCCTTGGGCGCAAGCTGGATCCATTTGCCGGTTGGGCCCATGGAATCCTCGCGCAACAGATCGAAACCCAGCGTATCGCGATAGAATTTCTTGGCACGCTCCTGATCGGAAACGGGCACGGAAACTATCTCGAAAGAAGTTATGGACATGGCCTCTCCTGCTCTTTCACACATACTAGCGCTAAAAAGGATAGTTCAGGCCCGTGAACACCGCTGCGCCCTCGCTGCCGTAGCCGATGTCGACGTAGCCCACCACAAAAGGTCTGGCGATCCCGCGAAATCCCACCCCATACACTTGGTGCACATGCCCGAGAGGATTGGTGCCGGATCCGGAAAAAACGCGTCCGAAATCTGCGAACGGCGCCACTTCGATGTCGAGCAGCGTCGTCACGGCATCGAAGGAGACGACCTTGTGGCGCAGTTCGATCGTGGAGGAAAAGGAATCGCGATCGTAAAATCGTCCCTGGCCGAAGCCGCGCAGCGGCTGTTCGCCGCCGATTACGCTCTGACCCCCGCCGATGCTGCTCAATGCCCAAAACGGTATGTCGTTGACGGTCGGCAGGTAGCGCAGCGACATGTGCGCAGCCAGCACCGTATCCGGCGCGATGGGCCAGAATCCGCGGCCGTCGATGCCGGCTTCGCTGTACGACGAGTCGTTCAGCAGGCCGTTATTGGCTGAGGCGCCCATGTACAAAACCCATTTCATGCCGCGTGAAGGCACGGTCAGATCATCGCGCGTGTCGTACACCAGAGAGAGACGATTGACGATCTCATGGTCGGTGCCCAGCAGCCCTGGGAACCGCGTTTCAATGGAGGGCACATCGTCCAGCGTGCCCCGCAGCACGTCCACCCTGCGCAAGCGCATGCTGTAGAGCAGCTGCCAGGTATGATTGAAATTCAGGCCGACTTGTACTTGTCCGTACTCTTGCGCGTCGATGTAATTGGTCTGCGCGCTGGACCGCGTTCGATTGCCAACGCCGTAAAAGCGCGTCGTCCCGTCGCGGTCATACACCAGGCTGTAGTTAATCGACCAGCGGTCATCCCGTAAACGGCCGACCTGATACTCCGCATCGAGCTCGCGTTCCACCCGCTGCTTGATGCCCGCTACAATGGACCACTGCTCGTCGCGGGAGGCATATTCGTAAATACGCGCGTGCATGCCGATGCCAAAGTTCGGGTTGTAAATCAGATCGGGAGCAACGATGCGTGTAACGTTGCGATTCTCGTCGGTCGTGACCCAGGTCGGGATCAAGCCGAGCGTTAAGCCGCTGTCCGGGTCCTGCGCGATCTCCGGTACCGGAATGAATGGTGCCGTCGCGGGATTGAACCACTTGGTCCATCCTGGAGTCGCCGCCGGCGGCGGCACCGTAACGGGCCCCGGGGG
>DATHKV010000067.1:0-18101 GCA_035488895.1 Steroidobacteraceae bacterium | reverse complement strand
TTTTTTTTCGCGAGAACACCGCCATTTGTGTTCAGATTTAGCTCGATAATTATAACGGAGCGGCGTAGATACCCATGAATACGGTGGTCAAAATACAGCCCAAAGATGTTGGCAGCATCCCTTATCAAGAAGCCTCCTTCGACATATGGGATAAGAAATATCGGCTGACCTCTAAGGATGGTTCGCCCGTCGACAAATCGATGGACGACACATACAAGCGGGTCGCGCGCGCCCTTGCCGATGTGGAAAGCGAGGCCGGCCGCGAGCAGTGGTACGAATCATTCCTGTGGGCCCTGCGTCACGGCGCAATTCCGGCCGGACGCGTGACGTCGAACGCCGGTGCGCTCGAACACAAGCCCGCGACCTCGACCATCAACTGCACCGTTTCCGGCACGATCCGCGACTCCATGGACGACATCCTGAAGAAGGTGCATGAGGCCGGCCTCACGCTCAAGGCAGGCTGCGGCATCGGCTATGAATTCTCGACCTTGAGGCCGCGCGGTGCCTATGTATCGGGCGCGGGCGCTTATACCTCGGGGCCGCTGTCCTTCATGGATATCTACGACAAGATGTGCTTCACCGTGTCCTCGGCGGGCGGCCGGCGCGGCGCGCAAATGGGCACGTTCGACATCGGCCATCCCGACGCGCTGGAATTCATCCGCGCCAAGCGTGAGAACGGGCGCCTGCGGCAATTCAACCTGTCCTTGCTGGTGACCGACGAGTTCATGAGAGCGGTGAAGACGGACGGGGACTGGACGCTGGCCTTTCCGTTGGGAATACAGGAATTCGAAGCGGAGCAGCCTGACCTGTCGGACTCCGCGAAGTATGTATGGCGCGAGTGGCCGTACACCGAGGGCTACGTCTCGAACGAAGAAGGGCTGGTAGCCTGCAAGATCTACAAGACCTTGCCGGCGCGCCGGGTGTGGGACGTCATCATGACCTCCACCTACGACTTTGCCGAGCCGGGCTTCATTCTCATCGATAAGGTCAATGAGATGAACAACAATTGGTGGACGGAGAAAATCCGCGCCACCAATCCTTGCGTGACCGCGGACACTCGTCTGGCAACGCAATTCGGCATGGTGCGGATCGGCGATCTGTACGACGCCCGGACCGATATTCAGGCAACGGTCGACTGCCGTGCGCTCGGCGAAGGCATGGGCGTTGCGGTTCGGCCGGCCGTTCCGGCCTTCATGACGTCATCGTCCGCGGACGTATACCGCGTCGTGACGCAGGATGGCTATGAGATCAAGGCGACTGAATGGCATGATTTCTATACCAGTCGCGGCAAGATCAAGCTCAAGGATCTCAAGCGCGGCGATGAGTTGCTGATTCAATCCGGAAAGGGTCAATTCGGCGGCTGCGGCAGCGCAGAACTCGGCCAGTTGCTGGGTATGCTCACGGGCGACGGCCATTTCACGAATCGCGGCAAGGGCAAGGAGGCGGCGGTCGTCAATCTGTGGGGAGCCGACCGCGCCATCGCCGACCCAGTCGTGGCGTACGTCAATTCATTGATTGCCGGATTTGCCGAGATTCCGAGGAACTACAGCGTGAGCGCGGTTGCGGTACCGGAGCGTAACCTGGTGATGATCCGGTCGGTAATTCTCGCTCGTGTGCTGGCGCAGTATGGATTTACCGCCGAGACCAAGCTCAAGGTTCCGGAAATCGTCTGGCGTGGCAACGAGGAATGCGTCAAGGGCTATCTGCGCGGATTGTTTCAGACGGATGGTACGGTGCAGTGCGACGACAAAAACGCCTGTTGCACGATCCGACTTGCGTCGAGCCAACCGTCATTGCTGAAAGACGTGCAGATGCTGCTCGCCAACTTCGGCATCTTCTGTCGAATTTTGAAGCGCCGCGCTGCGGGCGATCGGCTGCTGCCGGACGGCAAGGGCGGGAGCCGGCTTTATAGTTGTCAGGCAGACTACGAATTAATCATCGGCTCTGAGTCCCGTGATTATTTCATGGAGAAAATCGGATTTCTGACGGATGAGAAGAATGGCAAATACCGCGAGTGGACGCTTGAGCGCCGAAACGCGCGCCTGGAGAAATTTCTCAGCCCGATAGCGGCGATTGAGTATGTTGGCCGCGAGGCGGTTTTCGACACAACGCAACCCGACAAAAATAACCTCATTTTTAACGGGATCGTGACGGGGAACTGCGGGGAGCAACCACTTCCAGCCTACGGCTCCTGCTTGTTGGGCTCGGTGAATCTCACCAAATTCGTGGTCGATCCGTTCACGGACGATGCCCGCTTCGATTGGGAAACCTATCGCAAGGTCGTGAAAGTGTTCACGCGCATGCTCGACAATGTGGTCGAGGTCAACGGCCTGCCCCTGGCGCAGCAACGCGACGAGATCATGCGCAAGCGCCGTCACGGCATGGGCTTCCTCGGCCTGGGTTCGACCATCACCATGCTATGCATGAAGTACGGGTCGAAGAAATCCGTGGCTTTCACCCAGAACGTTTCGCGCGAGATGGCCGTGGCGGGCTGGGAAGCCGCCCTGGATCTGGCCAAGGAGAAGGGCCCCGCGCCGATCATGAACGAGGAGTTCACGGTCACCCGCGAGATGCTGCGCAAGCGTCCCGAAATGGTGAAAGATGGATGGCGGGTCGGCGCGCGGGTGCCCGGACGGGTCCTGCATGCACGTTACAGCCGCTACATGCAGCGCATCGCGGAAGCTTCCCCGGAACTCGTCGATGAACTGGCCGAAGTCGGCGCCCGTTTCACGCATCACACGTCGATCGCGCCCACCGGCACGATTTCGTTGTCCCTCGCCAACAATGCCTCCAATGGCATCGAGCCCTCGTTTGCGCACCACTATTTCCGCAACGTGCTGCGCGAAGGCAAGAAATCCAAGGAAAAGGTCGATGTATTTTCATTCGAGCTGCTGGCCTATCGCGAGCTGGTGAATCCCCGCGCCATGGCGAATTCGCAAATTCCCGCCGAGAGGCTGCCGGATTACTTTATTTCCGCGGACGACATCGGGCCCAAGGAGCACGTGGACATTCAGGCTGCGGCGCAGCTGTGGATCGACTCATCGATCTCGAAGACCGCAAACGTGCCCACCGACTACAAGTACGAGGATTTCAAGGATATCTACATGTACGCCTATGACTCCGGTCTCAAGGGCTGTACGACGTTCCGCTTCAATCCGGAAGCCTTCCAGGGCGTGCTCGTCAAAGAAGACGACTTGAAGAACACCACCTACGTCTTCACATTGGAAGATGGCACCGAAGTTGAGGCGCGAGGCGATCAGGAGATCGAATACGACGGTGAAATGCACACCGCCGCGAATCTCTTCGACGCGCTGAAAGAAGGCTACTACGGGAAATTTTGATCATGGCTCACATCAAAATCGGCAAAAAAATCGCGAAGTACCGCGTGCAGAAGCCTGAGACGAAGGAGGCGGCCGCGCCTGCGCCTGCGTTGAAGGCCCAGGACAACGTCATCTGGATGCACGAGAAGCTCGAGCGGCCGGAGGTGCTGATCGGCTCGACCTACAAGATCAAGACCCCGGTGTCCGATCATGCGATGTACGTCACCATCAACGATATTCTTCTCAACGAAGGCACGCCGCACGAGCAGCGCCGGCCCTTCGAAGTCTTCATCAATTCGAAGAACCTCGATCACTTTCAATGGATCGTCGCGCTGACGCGCGTCATTTCCGCGGTGTTCCGCAAGGGCGGCGACACGACGTTCTTGGTGGATGAGCTCAAGGCCGTGTTCGATCCGAAGGGCGGCTATTGGCAGCCGGGCGGAAAATTCATGCCTTCCACCATCGCGGAATTGGGCTACGTCATCGAGCGGCATCTGCAGTCCATAGGGCTCCTCAAGAAGCCGGAACTCGATGTCCATCAGCGCAAATTGGTGGATGAAAAGCGCGCGGAGTTCGAAGCCCGCACCAAGCAGACCGATGCCTTTTCAAAATCGCATTTCCCGGAAGGCGCGCAGCTGTGTGCCAAGTGCAGCACGGCCGCGGTGGTGATGATGGATGGCTGCAACACCTGCTTGAATTGCGGCGACTCCAAGTGCGGATGATTGACTCCGGGCGGCCGAATGCCGCCCGAAGTCGCCGTGCAATATCTAGCGGAACACCTTCACGAGTGCCGCAGCATTGATGGTGCCGAGGCCCGTGCCCTGGTCATAACCCACCTTGCCCTTGTAGAACCAATCGGTCCCGGAAGTGATGTCCTCAAACGGTCCGTTGTTCGAGTAGCCGTGATCGGCCAATGCTTGGTATAGCTGCGGATTGACCAAGCCGAGGCGGGTGCCATTGGCTTGCCCGATCAACGAGAAGATGCCGTTCAACTGCGGCGCGACGAAGCTGGTGCCGCCGAAGAAATCATTGAACCCGCCGTCCACGGTCGAGAACAAGATGTATCCGGTCTCGGGGTCCGCGTTGAGCGAGATGTCGGGAACATTGCGTCCGGCGAAGTTGCCCGGCACGTTGAAAAGGTCACGGGCTGGGTAAGGTCATTGTTCGGAACGCCGTCATCGCTGACCGCGAAGTTGGGGTAGAACAGCCAGGTTTGATTCCGTTCGGTCTTCTTCAATCCATTGACGACTTTTTGGTAGTCCGGAGTCGGGAAGACGAAGCTCACGCCGCCGCCGCCGCCGACCGAGAATTCGTCATTCTTGACCCCGGTCAGGTTGAACAGGTAGTCGTTCAGGTAATCCCAGGCCCAAATCCGCTCGGTGGGAATCACGATATTGCCGTGCTTCAAAACCAGCGTGGTCGGCAACGTCGTGCCGCCCGCCGAGGTGACATACGGATCGTCGCCCGGCGAGTCCACGGTCAGCGGCGCGTTGAAAGGACCGACGAACGCCGGGTCTCCAATCACCGAGGGGAACGCACCATTGGCATCGTAGGCACCGTCATCACCCGAGGAGACAAACATCGAAATGCCCTGCGCCGCGAATTCCGCAAACGCCTGGTGCGTCGCAACCAGGTCCAGGTGCGTGTCGGTGGTGAAGGGAGTTTCGAAATCGAATATTTCCGAACCGCCCCAGCTGATGGACAGCGTGTCGACCAGATTCTCGGATGCAGCCTTGTAGAACACATCGATGAAACCGGCTTCGGTGTTGGGCGCGTCGTATACCCGGATCTTGGCGAACGGCGCCATGCCGCCTGACTGCTCGACGTCCAAGGATGTTTCGCCCGTTCCCGCATCGGAGGAGAGTTCACCGCCGCCGTCGACGTGAATCTGGGTGATGCGATTCGGCAATACCTTGAGGCCGATCATGTCCCAGTAGGTGTACGCATCCTCGGGTTGAAAATTGGCCAGGGTCGCAATTCCAACGGTGCGGCCTTTGCCATTGATGCCCTTGGAATACAGGGGGTTTACGCCGTATTGATCGGCGACGTCGCCCACGGTCAGATCACCCGGCACGCCTGTCGCGGTGCCGTTGGTCAGAGGAAAGGTGATCTCGGGTTTGACTCTGGCGAGCGCCGCGTTGTTCGAAACCCTGCGATGCTTGGGAAGGAACTGCGACGTTTGGGTGTCGAGACCGGCAACCGTAAGCACGACGTCATTCAGCAATCGCGGAATGCTGAAAGGGCCATGATGACGACGGAAGTGACGACCTCTGCGGTCGACGTAATCATGGATCGACGTGGAGAACACCGAGTTGAACTGTTCAACCGTGCCGGTCGCCTTGATCAACAGATTGTCCGAGTAGACTTCGTTGATCACGATGCCTTTCGATTTCATGTAGTCCGTGACCAGCTTGACCTGCAGGTTCGAAGGCGCGAACTGAGCCTTGAATTCATTTACGCTCAAGAAGCGATGATAGAGCCGGCTGTGCGGATTGACGGAGGCTTCGATGAAGTCATCGAGCTGATCCTGGTGCTGCACTTTCAGAATGATCGACACGGTCTGCGCCGCGCTCGCTGCGGCAGGGCCCATGTCCTGCGGCTGAAATTTCGGCGGAGTTCCGGCCTGTGCGCTCAACGAAAGAGCGGCTGCGGCGGCAAACGCCACCCAGCGGCATACGTGAATCTTCATTTGTTCCTTCCCCATTGTTATTAGGACCCGGACCAGGTCCCTGTACATCGCCATTACCGCGCGAAGTGCCGGTGCGAGTCAATACTATTGGATGCGGCTCGACGCACGAGATTTGACAATAAGAGCTACGGCAACCGCCGAAAGTTGGATAACATGTCGGTGTGAGCATCCCAACCTCTGCGGCCCGCGCAAAGAACTACGACGTCATCGTCGTCGGTTCCGGCGCCGCGGGCGGTCAGACCGCGTATACCTTGAGCATGGAAGGCGTCAAGGTGCTGATGCTGGAAGCGGGCCGGAAATACGTGCCCGAGCAAGAAACGCCCATGTTTCAGACCGCGGATCAGGCACCCCTGCGCGGCGCATCCTCGCCGGAAAAAGACTTCGGTTTTTACGACGCCACGATCGACGGCGGCTGGACGGTCCCCGGCGAACCGTATGTCCAATCCACCGACGATCCGAATGGCCGCTTCACGTGGTGGCGCTCGCGCATGCTGGGGGGCCGAACGAATCACTGGGGCCGGATCTCGCTGCGCAACGGTCCCTACGATTTCAAACCGCACGCACGCGATGGATTGGGATTTGACTGGCCCATCTCCTACGACGATATGGCGCCGTACTACGACAAAGTGGAAAGGCTCATCGGCGTGTACGGCACCTCTGAAGGGTTGGAAAACACCCCCAATTCCTCGCCGGGTTGCCTGCTGCCGCCGCCGGCGCCCCTGGTCAGCGACTATCTGGTGCAGCAGCGGGCCCGGCGGTTAGGTGTCCCCATCATTCCCGGTCATCGCGCGGTGCTCACACAGCAGCTCGATTTCAAACGCTCGCCGGCGCTTTTGCATCCGGGAAATTTGAAGGCGCAAAAAATCATTGCCGAGCATATGCAGCAAAGGTCGGCTTGCATCTGGGCCACCGACTGCGGTCGTGGCTGCTCGATCCGGGCGAATTATCAGTCGACCACGGTGCATCTGCCGCCTGCGCTCGCGACCGGCAATCTCGACATCGTTACCGACGCGATGGTCAGTGAGGTGGTGCTGGGCCGCAACGGCCATGCCAAGGGCGTGAAATACATCGACAAGCACAGCGGCGCTGAACGGGTGGTAACCGCGCGAGCAGTCGTGCTCGCCGCAAGCGCCTGTGAGACGGCGAGAATTCTGCTCAACTCCAAGAGTGCGCTGTTCCCGAATGGCCTGGCCAACTCGAGCGGCAAGGTCGGGCGCTACATCATGGACACCGTGGGCAGCAGCGTGAGCGGCCAAATACCCCTGCTAGAGTCCCTGCCGCCGCTCAACGAGGATGGAGCCAGCGGGCACGCCTTCTATGCACCCTGGTGGGGATACCAAGATCAACAGAAGGGCAAGTTGAACTTCGCGCGGGGCTACCACATCGAGTTCGGGGGCGGCCGGCGCATGCCGGGAGCGGGCACGCTGCATGGGCTCGAACACTTCACCGGCGGCAGCTACGGCAAGAAGCTCAAAGAGGATGCGCGGCGCTACTACGGCTCCTTCGTCGGATTCGACGGCCGCGGCGAAATGATCCCCAACGAGAATTCCTACTGCGAAATCGATCCCAAGGTGAAGGACAAATGGGGCATCCCGGTGCTGCGCTTTCACTGGAAATGGTCCGACCACGAGACGCGCCAGGCGGCGCACATGCAGACGACCTTTGCCGGGATCGTCGAAGCCATGGGCGGACGGGTGATCGGCAAGGTCAGGACGGACGGTACCGAGGCGATCGCCCCCGGGGGCTTCATCATCCATGAGGTCGGCGGCGCCATCATGGGTGCGGATCGGCAAATCTCCGTCACCAACCAGTGGTGTCAAACCTGGGACGTCAAGAATCTATTTGTGACCGACGGCGCGGTGTTCGCCTCGAACGCGGACAAGAATCCGACGCTGACCATCATGGCAGTGGCGTGGCGCGCCGCTGATCACATTGCCGATCGGATGCGGAGGAAGGAGCTGTGACGGACCGGCGCACGACGATCAAGTGGATGCTAAGCGTAGCGGCCTCCATGCCGCTGCTCAATCAACGCTCCTGGAGTCAGGAGGTCACCGCGCTACCCGCGTACCGCGGCTACGGCACCGATCCGGACCTGACAAAGCTCTATCGTCCCGGCGACGCCTGGCCGCTGACGTTGTCCCAGGCGCAGCGGCGGACGGCCGCGGCGCTTTGCAATGTCATCATTCCCGATGACGGCCGCTCGCCGAACGCGGAAGGCGTCGGCGTGGTCGACTTCATCGACGAGTGGGTGAGTGCGCCCTATCCACGCCAGACGGCGGATCGGCCGATCGTGCTCGAGGGCCTGGCCTGGATGGACGCCGAGGCCCTGTTGCGGTTCGAGAAATATTTTGCCGAACTCGACGAATCGCAGCAACACGCCATATGCGATGACATTTGCTACGAGCCCAATGCGAAACCGAAATTTGCGCGCGCCGCCGCCTTCTTCACCCGTTATCGCGATCTGACCGTGGGCGGCTTCTATTCGACGCCCGCCGGTTCGCGGGACATTGGCTACATCGGCAATGTTCCCCTGCCGAAGTTCGACGGCCCGCCCGCCGAACTGCTGCGCAAACTGGGCTTGGGTCCCGACTCCACATGAGCACGCCCAGCCATCACGTGCCCGGCCGCTTAGGCGTTGGATTTGTCGGCTCCGGCTTCAATGCGCGCTTCCATATGCAGGCGTTTCAAGGCGTGCGCGATGCCGATGTGCGCGGGGTATGGAGTCCGAACCTCGAGCATGCCAGTTCGGCAGGCGCGCTGGCGCGCAGCCTCGACATCGGATCGGCCAAAGCCTATGCGTCGATCCGCGACATGGTGGCGGATCCTTTGATCGACGCGCTGTGGCTCACCGGACCGAATCACATGCGCCTCGAGAACATGGAGGAAATCGTTTACGCCATCGAGGGCGGCGTGGGCACCTTGCGCGGCATCGCCTGCGAAAAGCCGCTGGCGCGCAATGTCGCCGAAGCGAAGCGCATGCTGGAACTGATGAAGCGGACCGGCGCCATGCAGGGCTACCTGGAAAATCAGGTATTCGCGCCGCAGATCGAAGCCGGTCGCGCAAGGATTTGGGCGCGCGGCGCGGCAACCACCGGCCGTCCCTACCTGGCACGCGCGTCCGAAGAGCACAGCGGGCCGCATGCTCCGTGGTTCTGGCGCGGCGAGTTGCAAGGCGGCGGCGTGCTCAACGACATGATGTGCCACTCGGTCCTGCTCGTGCGTCATCTGCTGACCCAGCCGGGTGCCGCGCGCGCATCGGTGCGGCCGGTTCGCATCACCGGCCACATCGCCAGTCTGAAATGGTCGAAGGGGCCGTACCCAGCGAAACTTGCCGCGCAATATGGTCGGGAAGTCGACTACGCAAAGCGGCCATCCGAAGACTTTGCCAGCGTGAGCATCGAGTTTGCGACCCCCGAGGGGCAGATCTTGATCGGCGAAGCCTCGACGTCCTGGAGTTTCGTGGGCGCCGGACTGCGATTGTCGGCAGAGCTATTGGGCCCGGAATACTCCATGTCCTGGAATACGCTGGATTCGGGCTTGAATCTGTTTTTCTCCCGCGAAGTGCGCGGCGCGACGGGCGAGGATCTGGTCGAAAAGCAAAATGCCGAGATGGGATCGATGCCGGTGGTCGCCAACGAGCCGGCCGCCTATGGCTATGAAAACGAAGACCGTCATTTCGTGCGGGCGTTTCTCGGCAAGGAAGCGCCGCGGTTGACCTTTGATGACGGTCTGGAGGTAGTATCCCTGCTGATGGCCGCTTATATGAGCGCTGAACAGGGCAAGACGCTGGACTATCCGCCGCCTGACCTCGATTCATTCGTTCCTGCGGTCGCGCGCGGAGTCTGGAGATCAACATGATGCATGGGGTTGTCGCGAAGGCGGTGCTGCTGGCGGGCGCCTTATTGCTGGCGGGGGTGGGGGACGTGAGCGCAAAAGACGCGGCACCGGCAGCCTGGCGCCCGCTGTTCGACGGCAAGCTGCTGGATACCTTTCGCGGCTGGCGCTCCGAGGCAATGCCCGAGGGCTGGCATGTCGTCGACGGCACGCTCGCCAAGGAAGGCGATGTTGACGATCTGGTCACCAAAGAGAAATTCGGCAATTTTGAGCTCGAGCTTGAATGGATGATCGGCAAGGGCGGCAACAGCGGCGTCTTTTACCGCGCCACGCGCGAGTACGACCATATTTATTGGAGCGGACCCGAGTATCAGCTGCTCGATGACGCCAACGCGCCTGACGGGCGCAGCCGACTGACCGCCGCCGCCGCGGCTTACGGGCTGTACGGTCCTCCCGCGGGCGTGGTCAAGGCGGCCGGCGAGTGGAACAAGACGCGCATCATCGTCAATGGCAATCATGTCGAGCACTGGCTCAACGGCCAGAAAGCCGTTGAATACGACTTTGGCAGTCCCGACTGGAAGGCCAAGGTTTCGGCCAGCAAGTTCTCGAAGTATCCCAACTACGGATTGGCCAAGAGCGGCTTCATCGGCATTCAGGGCGATCATCCCGGCTCCTTGCAGCTGCGCCACATTCGCATCCGCGAGCTGCCATGACCCAGGCGCGTCTCGCGCTGATGATGTTCCTCGAATACTTCATCTGGGGCGTGTGGTTCGTCACCATGGGCACCTACCTCGGCCAGACGCTGCATTTCACCGATTCGAATATCGGCCTGGCCTACGGCGCGACCGCAATCGGCGCGCTGGTCTCGCCCTTTTTCATCGGCATCGTGGCGGATCGCTGGTTTGCGAGCGAGAAACTGCTGGCGGGCTTGCATCTCGTCGGCGCCGCCTTGATGTGGATGGTGTCGCGTCAGACGGAGTTCGCGACGTTCTATCCGCTGCTCATTCTTTACGCCCTGTGCTACATGCCGACCCTTTCCCTGACGAATTCCATCACCTTCCACCACCTCAAGGAATCCAGCAGCTTTCCCTATGTGCGGGTGCTCGGCACCCTCGGTTGGATCGTGGCGGGCATTCTCGTGGGCAAGAGCCTGCACGCCGATGCACTGGTGCTGCCGATGCAAATCTGCGCCGGCGCGTCGCTTTTGATGGCGGTATACGCGCTGCTGTTGCCGCACACGCCGCCGAAAGGGGCACATGCGAAGTTCAGTGTGCGCGACGCCCTGGGGTTGGATGCACTGCAATTGCTGAAGCAGCGCGATTTCCTGATTTTTGTGATCGGTTCATTCCTGCTGTGCATTCCCTTGCAGTTCTACTACACCTTCGCCAATCCTTTCTTGAACGAAATCAAGGTGCCGGAGGCCGCCTTCATTCAAACCTTCGGTCAGATGTCCGAGGTGTTTTTCATGCTGCTGCTGGCGTACCTGCTGCGCCGCTTCGGCATCAAGGTCATCATGCTGGTCGGCATGCTGGCGTGGGGGCTGCGCTATTTCGCCTTTGCCAACGGCAACGCCGGGAGCGCCATGGGCCTGATCTATGCCGGGATTCTGCTGCACGGCGTGTGCTACGACTTCTTTTTCGTCGGCGGTCAGGTCTACACCGATCAGCGCGCCGGGGAAAAGATACGCGCGGCCGCGCAAGGCCTGATCAATTTCGTGACCAACGGCTTGGGCTACTTCGTCGGCGCTTTCGTCTCAGGCGCGATCGTCAACCGTTATGCGGTCAGCAACCCCGGCTGCACCGATGCGGCGGCGGCCGCGCATGCCTGCTTGCAGGTGACCCACGATTGGCACGCGATCTGGGTGGTTCCCGCAACCGCCGCCATCGCGATCTTTGTGCTGTTCGGCCTGGTCTTTCGGCCCGGCACGGATCGCAAAAATACCGCCGCAGCGTAGGAGCCCCGTCCGAGTACCCCTTAAGGCTTGGGTGCGCTTGCGGGCTCGGCCGGCTTCGCCGCGGCCAATGCCTTGACGATCGCACCCAGCTGGCCGAGCGCGGCGGCATCCTCGGCGCTGACCGGCGGGTTTTTGCAGCGCGGATCGGTGCGCTGCAGGGCGCCGCTCATGGCACGCGTGATGGGGATGGGATCGCAGCCGTGACTGTTGTCGCAGACCAGGTCGAACTCCTGATGCGCCTTGACGTGACAATTGAAGCAGTTGCCGCCGAATCGATTGTTGACGTCCTGGAAGCCCCGAACGTGGATCGTCGAGCTCGCCGGCGAAATGTTCAACTCAAAGAATTCCCAATCGCGCGTGGCGGCGTTGAAGCCCTGCTCGCGTTTGACCATGACTTCGGTCGGCACGAGCTGCAGTACGGAGCCAACCGGGTAGTTTCCGCTCCCTGCCTGCGCCACTTTCACGGTGCCGGCCAGGTTGCCGGCGAGATTGTCGACATAGAAATGCCGCACATGTGTCATTTCAGTGATGCACTTGAACGAAGAGTCGCTGATGGGGAAGGAAGCGGGGGCCGCAGGCGGCGCCGCCATGGTCGGCGCGACGAACAACACGGCACAGCCCACAGACGCCTTCAGAATTGCGTACGCCGCGGATTGGATAGTCATGCCTAACTCCAAATATTTACTTTTATTCGCGAACGAGAACCTAAAACTGTGGCCGATGTTACATATCCGTAGCCCTCACTGCGCGCTTAATTGAGGGACAATCCGGAAGCTGGACGGAAAATCCATGGTGGCCTTCGTCCCCTGCCTTTTGTTGAGGTGTTGATTTGTCTGCATCAAAATCGAATCGCGCCCGGTTGATCGCAACGCTTGTCCTGCTGATCGCGCCGTTCATCGGCGGCGCGCCGGCACGTGCCGATATGGCCGATCCCTTCACCTACCCGCCGCAGCTCGAGCCCGACGTGCGCTTCTGGATCCGGGTGTACACCGAGGTGACCACCGAACAGGGTCTGCTGCACGACGATTGGTTTTTGGGCTTGGTCTATGAAGTGCTGCGATTCGATCCGTCCGATTCGCCTCGGCAGCGCCAACACACCGTCGAACAGGCCAAGGCGCGTTACGCCGCGCTGCTGCGCCGATTCGCGGCGGGGGATACCGCCAATTTGACGCCGCACGAGCACCGCATTCTGGATGCCTTCGGCGAGAAGGCAACGCCGGCGGAATTTCGCACAGCCATCGACCGCATTCGCTTTCAGCTGGGGCAGGCTGACCGGTTCCATGAGGGATTGATCAGGGCGCAAACCTACGAGACCAGCATTTCGCGCGTTCTCGCCGACCGCGGCGTGCCGGCGCAGATCGGCGCACTGCCGCACGTCGAATCCTCTTTCAACCCCGCCGCCTACTCGCGCGTGGGCGCTGCCGGGTTGTGGCAATTCATGCCCGGCACGGCTCGGCGCTATATGCGTGTGGATGGCATTGTCGATCAACGCCTGGATCCGTACACCGCCACCGAGGCGGCCGCCAACCTCATGCTCTACAACTACCGTCTGCTCGGCAGCTGGCCGTTGGCGGTGACCGCCTACAATCACGGACCAGGCGGCCTGCGCCGCGCCCAGGACGACCTCGGGACGAGCAACATCGAGGTGATCGTAAAGCGCTATCAGGGCGCCACCTTCGGGTTCGCCTCGCGCAATTTTTACGTGGCATTTCTCGCGGCGCTCGAAGTCGACCGCAATGCCGAGAATTTCTTCGGCCCCCTCACTCATCCGCCGGAAACGCAGAGCGTCCTCGTGACGCTGCCCGACTACGTACCCATCGATTCCCTCGCCAAGGCCTTCAAGGCCGACTTGGGCGCACTACGTGTGTTGAACCCGGCGCTGCGGCCGCCCATTTGGAATGGATCGCGTTTCGTGCCGCGCGGCTATGCGTTGCGGATACCGGGTTCGCCGCAAGCCACCGACATCGCCGCCGCTTGGGCGCGGCTGCAGCCGGCGGACCGCTACGTGGTGCAACGGAACGACGGTGCGCACAAGGCGCGCCGCGGCGAGACGCTCGCGGGCATTGCAGCGGCCAGCGGCGTCACGCTCAATCGCCTGCTCGCGGCCAATGGCTGGGCAACGTCGCGCGAATTGACGCGGGGTGAGACCGTACGCATACCGATGCCGGCCTCGCGGGCGGAAGGCTCCGCACCGATTGCGACCGCCGCGGTTGCGCCGCCGCCCCCCGCGGCGCCGACCGCGGCCGAAGCGCCCGCGCCACCCGCGCCGCATACGACTACCACGCCGCCGCCGGCGCCCGCGGTTGCGCGCGTGTCGCCGCCCAAGGAACCGGTCTCGGAACGAGAAACCGGAGGTGCCGCGCTGCTGCCGGCGGCTTCGCCTTCCGGGAACGGGGACAATACGGACTACAGCGTCGGCGCGGACAACACGGTGGTAGTCCAGGCGGGGGAAACGCTCGGGCACTTCGCCGATTGGTCCAAAGTCAGTTCAGCCTCCTTGCGCACCCTCAACAAGCTGCGCAAGAGCGCCATGGTGACACTGGGGCACAAGGTCAAGCTTGACCTGTCGAAAGTCGATGCCGCGCAATTCGAGGCAGTGCGGCGCGATTATCATCAGAAGCTGCAGGAGGCATTTTTTGCGGCCCACCGAATCTCGGGCACTGAAAACTACGTGGTGAAGAAGGGCGAATCGCTTTGGATCATCGCGCAACAGCATGCGGATCTGCCGGTCTGGCTGGTCGCTGAGTACAACCCGGACGTGGATTTCGGCGATGTGCGTCCCGGGACCACCGTGGCATTGCCCCGGGTCGAAGCCATCAATCGCCAGTGATGCCCCGGGCGTGCATGTAGTCGCTCAAGGTTTCGCGCGTGTCGCCGGAGGCAACGAAGTTCACGATGGAGTCGTCGGCGGCGCGAACGTTCAGCTCCAGTTTCTCGCTGGCTGCCATTTGCTTGAGCATTTCCACCGTCAGCTCGAAGTAGGCGGTCTGCCCCCAGCTGGCCACGGCTTGATAGGCGCCGCGGCCCAGTTGCGGCGCATCGATGGGGGTAAGCACGCGCGTGCCGTTGTCCAGCACGATGGTAATGGCGGCGTTTGAGCGGATGTCGGCGATGGGCCGGTCATTGCCAGGAGCGATGTGCACCCACAACCCGTAAACGATCGAACCGCTGCGATCCCATTCGACGGGGCCCAGATACGCAAAACTTACACGTTTGCCGAGATTCGTAATGACGTGCAGGCCCCCCTGCCGAAGGCTCGGCACCAGCTCGATGGGCTCCTTGAGGGACCCGACGGTCATGGCCGTGCGGTCGTCCATGTACTCCACGGGTTTGATGGACGACGGAGTTCCGCAGGCGTTCATCAGCACGGAACTCACGACCACGGCGATCAAGGGCAGGCGCATAAGTGGGAGTATACCGGGACGTGAGCCAGAGCCGATTATTGAGTTGCGCCCACCAGGTATACTTTTGACAATGGTTAAGCGATTCGGCCGCTTTTGCGCGGCAAGTTTATGGACATGTCTGGTGTTGGCGACGGGTGCGTCGCTCTGCACGAGCAACGCTCACGCAGCGGATGGCGAACTTGCCGACCGGGTCGTGGTTCATAAATCGGAACACAAGCTTTATCTGTATAACGGCGAGCACCTGATGGGCGTGTACAGGGTCGCGTTGGGCTTGAGCCCCGTGGGCCAGAAGGAGCGGGAGCGGGACTTCAGGACGCCGGAGGGCCATTACTTCCTGGCGCGGCGCAATACCCGCAGCGATTACTTTCTGGCCATTCAAGTCTCCTACCCGAACAAGCAGGACGAAGTGCGGGCGCACAAGAACGGCTGGGCTCCCGGCGGCTCCATCATGATCCACGGTTTCCCCAACTCTCCTCACCATCCTTCGGCGTATTATGAGTCGAATGACTGGACCGACGGCTGCATAGCGCTCTCGAACTCCGATATGGTCGAAGTGTGGATGCGCACCCAGGACAATATTCCGATCGATATCTATCCCTAGACTCCCCAATAGGTGCTGCGTGGAAGCCTCGATTCTATCGTCTGACATGGTCGATGCGCGGGTGGCCCCCAAAGGCAGCTTGGAGCACCTCTCGCAGCAGGAAATCGCCAAGCTGCTGGATTCCAGCCAGGGCGGCCTCTATCCCTTGTTCCGAAAATGCGCGCTGGCCGTGCTCAACTCCGGCAGTGAGATCGACGATGCGCGCCTGATATTCGAAAAGTACCGCGACTTCGATCTGCGCATCGTGCGCCAGGCCTGGGGCATCAAGCTCGAGATCAAGAATGCGCCCGCGGCCGCTTTTGTCGACGGCGTGATGATCCGCGGCCTCAAGGACCATCTGTTCGCCGTATTGCGCGATGTGGTGTACATATCCAACGAGATCATCGAAAGCGGCCGCTTCGATTTGAACTCATCGGCGAGCATCACCAACGCCGTGTTTCATATCTTAAGGAACGCGCGAGTATTGGAATTGCAGGTGCGGCCGAATTTGGTGGTCTGCTGGGGCGGGCATTCGATCCGCCGCTTCGAGTATGACTACACGAAGAAGGTCGGCTACGAACTCGGGCTTCGCAGCCTGGATGTCTGCACGGGCTGCGGCCCGGGCGCAATGAAGGGGCCCATGAAGGGCGCGACCATCGGGCATTCCAAACAGCGCATCACCGATGGGCGCTATCTCGGGATCACGGAGCCCGGCATCATCGCCGCCGAGCCTCCCAACCCCATCGTCAGCCAGCTGGTCATCATGCCGGACATCGAAAAGCGACTGGAAGCCTTCGTGCGCCTGGGCCACGGCATCGTCATTTTCCCCGGCGGCGCGGGAACCGCCGAAGAGATCCTGTACCTGCTCGGTATTTTGCTGGACCCCGCCAACGAAAAATTGCCCTTCCCTGTCGTATTCACAGGTCCGGCGGACAGCGCCGACTATTTCCAGCAGATTCATCATTTCATCGGTGCGACGCTGGGCGCGCCGGCGCAGGCGCGCTACCGGGTGATCATCGATGATCCGGCCGGCGTCGCGCGCGCCATGGTGCAGGGAATGGCGGAAGTGCGCGACTACCGCCGCCAGGCCAGCGACTCTTACGGATTCAACTGGCTGCTGAAAATCCCCCTGGAGTTCCAGCGTCCGTTCGAGGTCACGCATGCCTCGATGCGCGCGCTGCGCCTGTCGCTCGCTCAGCCGGTGCATGAGCGCGCCGCGAACCTGCGCCGCGCCTTCTCAGGGATAGTCGCCGGCAACATCAAGGAATATGGCGTGAACGCCATCGAACGCCACGGTCCGTTCGAGCTCGCCGGAGAGCCGGCCATCATGGAACCGCTGGACAAGCTGCTGCGCTCGTTCGTGGCGCAGGGCCGGATGAAATTCACAGGGGCCGATTACAAGCCGTGCTACCGGCTCGTGGCATGACGCCGGAGCTGCACATTCGGTATCGGTTCGACTTGCCCGATGGTTCCAAAAAACACCTGGATTTGAGCTTCGATGCCGCGAATTTCCGCTTGACCAACTTAGGTCCGGCCGAGCCGCCGTTTTGGACCGAACTGAAGTTCAGTCAGTGCGCGAATTGTCCCTTGAGCACGGAGGAGCACACGCATTGTCCCTCCGCGCTGCACATGGCGCCCGCGGTGGAATCGCTCAAAGAGCTGGTTTCCTTCGATACGGTCGGCGTGACCGTCTCTCAGCCCGAACGCACGGTGCATGCTGAAACCACTGCGCAGCAGGCCTTGAGCTCGGTGCTGGGATTGATCATGGCGACTTCCGGCTGCCCGTGGACCGATCGGCTGCGCCCGATGGCGCGCTTCCATCTGGCCTTTGCGAGCGAGGCGGAAACCGTGTATCGCAGCGTCTGCATGTTTCTGCTCGCCCGCTGCCTTACCGGCGCAGGCGATGAGCACGGCTTCGCGACGCTCAAGAATCTCTATGAAAATTTACACGTGGTGAATCGCGATATGTCACGCCGCCTGGGCGCGGCCACCAGAACCGATCCGGCGCGCAATGCCATGGCGCTGCTGGACTCTTACACGACGTTGTTGCCGGCGGCGCTCGAGTCCTCGCTCGAGGAGCTCAAGCCGCTGTTCGATGCCTGGCGGGGAGCCGCAAATTCTTCCATTTAACTTACCGCGACGCTTCGTGAGATGCGCATCCCAACCCTCGTCGCCGTCGCGCGACAGTGCCGGCTGCGCGTGACACAGTTCCTGTCGAGGATCGGGCGCGACACATACTGTCGTCACCATCGACAGAGGCAAACGAGATGAGCGAACTTAAAAATCCAACTCGATACACCGGAGTGGACCGCAGGGCCCC
>DATHKV010000066.1:0-6319 GCA_035488895.1 Steroidobacteraceae bacterium | reverse complement strand
GATGGTGATGCCGGGAGATAACATCAAGATCGTGGTGGAACTGATCGCCCCGATCGCGATGGAGCAGGGTCTGCGCTTCGCCATCCGTGAGGGCGGTAAAACCGTCGGCGCGGGCGTCGTCGCGAAAGTCATTGCTTGATCAAAATTTTGGCGCGAAAGCGCGTTGATTGGGGTAATATCCACCCCCTTTTTTAGGCGCTGGCGCGCCAACTGTTCCGGGGGTCGAAGCGACCCCCTAGTTAATTAGGTAAGAAAACATGGCTAATCAGAACATTCGAATTCGCCTGAAGGCTTTCGATCATCGCTTGATCGACAAGTCGGCCCGCGAGATCGTCGATACCGCGAAACGCACCGGCGCGACCGTGAAGGGTCCTGTGCCGCTGCCCATCAAAATGGAGCGTTTTACGGTTTTGACGGCTCCCCACGGCGATAAGGACGCCCGGGACCAGTTCGAAATCCGCACGCACAAGCGCCTGATGGACATTTTGAACCCCACGGACAAGACCGTGGACGCCCTGATGAAGCTCGAGCTGCCTGCGGGCGTGGATGTCCAGATTAAGCTGAATTAAGGGATTTCTTGCAGTGCGGGGCGCACCGACAAACTTGCGCGAAACGCTGCAGATCCCTATACTCCCGCGTCCATTTTAGAGGTCGGAGCGCGTGGGCGCCGACGCCAAATTCTCAAGGGAATTTGGGGTCCGAGTGTCCAAACCGCTGATCTGTCGCAACGATGCGAGGCTCACTGAAGCTCTCGCTGTATGAGGATTGACAATGTCCATTGGTCTGGTTGGCCGCAAATGCGGCATGACCCGAGTGTTCACGGACGCCGGTGTCACTGTCCCCGTGACGGTGGTCGAGGCGTTACCGAACCGCATCTCGCAAGTCAAAAACGATAAAACCGACGGTTATCGTGCGGTTCAGGTGACTATTGGCAGTCGCCGTCCGTCGCGCGTCCCCAAGGCCTTGGCGGGGCATTTTGCCAAGGCGAATGTTGCCGCCGGCTATACCTCCCAGGAATTCCGCTTGAGCAAGGGCGAGGGCGACGATCTCGCGACCGGCGGCGAATTCAAAGTGGACATGTTCAAGGCAGGCCAGATCGTCGATGTCACCGGCACCACGGTCGGAAAGGGTTTCCAGGGCACCATGAAGCGGCATAACTTCGCCGGCGGCATGAAGACGCACGGAAACTCGGTATCGCACCGCGCGCCGGGCTCCATTGGCCAGCGCCAGACCCCGGGTCGCGTGTTCAAGGGCAAGCGCATGTCGGGTCACATGGGCGTGCGCAATCGCACCATCGAAAACCTGCGCATCGTCGAAATCGACGTCGCGCGCAATCTGCTGCTGATCAGCGGTGCCGTACCGGGTGCCGAAGGCAGCCGCGTCATCGTGAAGCCGTCGGTCAAGGCGAAAGGCCAGGCCCGGCGCCAGAAGCTGATGCCGAACAAGGCTCCCACCGCCGCCAAGGGTGGCGCGTCCGCTCCCAAGGGCGCAGCTCCCAAGGCCGGCGCAGCCAAAGCTGAGAAGAAGTAGATCCCATGAAAGTGCAGCTTAAAAACGCGAAGCCGGCCAGCGAGATTCAGTTGTCGGATGCCGCCTTCGGGCGCGTCTACAACGAAGCGCTGGTGCACCAGGTTGTGACCGCCTACATGGCCGCCGGCCGCTCCGGCACCAAGGCCCAGAAGACCCGCGCCGAAGTGCGCGGCGGCGGCAAGAAGCCCTGGAGCCAGAAAGGCACGGGTCAGGCGCGTGTCGGTTCGATCCGCAGCCCCATCTGGGTCGGCGGCGGCCGCGCGTTCGCAGCCAAGCCGCGCGATTTCTCGCAGAAGGTCAACCGCAAGATGTATCGCGCCGCCATGCAAACCATGGTGTCGCAGTTGCTGCGCGACGATCGGTTGGTTGCCGTCGAATCGATCGAGCTTTCCGCGCCGCGCACCAAGCTGCTCATCAGCAAATTGGCTGAATTCGGCTTGAGCCGCGCGCTCATCTTGGTCGAAGCCTACGAAGAGAAGTTGTTCCTGGCGGCCCGCAACATCCCGCACGTCGAAGTGATGGCGGTGTCGGCCCTCGATCCCCTGAGCCTGGTCAAGCACGACAAGGTCGTGGCCACCGTGGGTGCCTTGAAGTTGCTCGACCAGCGTCTCGGAGGCGCGGCATGAATAAAGAACGATTGATGACCGTGCTGATTCAACCGCACGTGTCGGAAAAGGCGGCGACCGTGGCCGAGAAGGCCAATCAGTACGTGTTTCGCGTGCGCGACGATGCCTCGAAAGCCGAGGTCAAAAGCGCCGTCGAACTCATGTTCGAGGTCAAGGTGGAGGGCGTGAACCTGTTGAACCGTCCGGGCAAGACGCGCCGCTTCAAGAATATGCCGGGCAAGCGCACCGGCTTCAAGAAAGCCTATGTGCGTCTGCAAGACGGTCAGTCCATCGACTTCACCGGCGCCTCGGCGAAATAAGGATAGGGCATGGCACTCATCAAGATGAAGCCGACCTCACCGGGCACGCGCTTCGTAGTCAAAGTCGATCGTTCGCACCTGCACAAGGGCGGACCGATCGCATCCCTCACGGTAAAGAAAAACCGCACCGGCGCGCGCAACCATGTGGGCCGGCAGACCACGCGCCACATCGGCGGCGGCCACAAACAGCGCTATCGTCTGGTGGATTTTCTGCGCGACAAGGACGGGATTCCGGGCGTCGTCGAGCGCCTCGAATATGACCCGAACCGCACCTCGCATCTGGCGTTGGTTCTTTATAAGGACGGCGAACGCCGCTACATCCTCGCGCCGAAGGGCGTGAAGGCGGGCGACGAAATTCGTTCCGGCTCCGATGCGCCGATCAAGCCCGGCAATGCCATGCCGCTGCGGCACATTCCGGTGGGCAGCACCGTGCACAACATCGAATTGAAAGTCGGCAAGGGCGGCCAGATGGCTCGCAGCGCCGGCGCCTCGGCGCAGTTCGCAGCGCGCGAAGGCGTGTATGCCAGTTTGCGTTTGAAGTCGGGTGAGATGCGCAAAGTGCATGTCGATTGCCGCGCCACGATCGGCGAAGTCGGTAATGACGAACATAACCTGCGCGTCTTCGGCAAGGCCGGCGCGGTGCGCTGGTTGGGCGTGCGTCCGACGGTGCGCGGCGTCGTGATGAATCCGGTCGATCACCCCCACGGCGGCGGTGAAGGCAAATCCGGACAGGGCAATCCGCATCCCGTGAGCCCGTGGGGCCTGCAGACCAAGGGCAAGAAGACACGGCGCAACAAGCGCACCGACAGCATGATCGTTCAGCGTCGCAAGAACAAACGCATCTAAGACCGGAGAAATTCACAGTGCCTCGTTCGCTCAAGAAAGGTCCGTTTGTGGATTTGCACCTCGCCAAGAAGGTGCAGACCGCCAGTCAAAAGAATGATCGCCGTCCGATCAAGACCTGGTCGCGGCGCTCCATGGTCATTCCCGACATGGTCGGCTTGACCATCGCCGTGCACAACGGCCGCCTGCACGTGCCGGTGCTCGTGTCCGAGAACATGGTGGGCCACAAGCTCGGCGAGTTCGCCCCCACGCGCACCTTCAAGGCGCACTCCGGCGACAAGAAAGTCACGGCGGCGGAATAAACATGCAGACCAAAGCAGTTTTACGTTACGCGCGCATTTCTCCGCAGAAATGCCGCTTGGTGGTCGATACTATTCGCGGCAAGTCGGCGACGCTCGCGGTGAACACGCTGAAATTCATGCCGAAGAAGGGCGCGAAGATCGTCCTAAAGGTATTGGATTCCGCGATCGCCAATGCCTACAACAATTTCAACGCCGATGTTGATGATCTGAAAGTGACGCGCATCGAAGTCGATCCGGCGCCCATGCTCAAGCGCTTTCACGCACGCGCCAAGGGCCGCGGCGTGCGCATTGCGAAGCGCAACAGCCACATCCTGGTTCAAGTGTCCGACGGCAAGCGAGAGGCCTAATGGGTCAGAAAGTAAATCCAATTGGTATTCGTCTAGGCATCACGCGCGACTGGTCGTCGAAGTGGTATGCGCATTCGAAGAACTTCGCCGGAAACATCCACACCGATTTCCTGGTACGCAAGTACCTGAACAAGAAATTGGCGGATGCGTCGGTGAGCAACATTCACATCGAGCGTGCCGCACGGCGTGCCAACATCACCATTCACACGGCGCGGCCGGGAATCGTGATCGGCAAGAAGGGCGAGGACATCGAGAAACTCCGCACGGCCGTTGCCAAGATTTTGGGCATGGGCATGAACGATGTGCGTCTGAACATCGCGGAAATCAGAAAGCCCGAACTCGACGCCAAATTGGTCGCCGAGGGCATCTCACAGCAGCTGGAAAAGCGCGTGATGTTCCGCCGCGCCATGAAGCGTGCCGTGACCAACACCATGCGTTCCGGGGCGCTCGGCATCAAGGTGCGTATTTCCGGCCGTTTGAACGGGTCGGAAATCGCGCGCACCGAAACCAACCGCGAAGGCCGCGTGCCGCTGCATACCTTCCGTGCCGACATCGACTATGGTCTGGCGGAAGCGCAAACCACGTACGGCGTCATCGGCATCAAGGTTTGGATCTTCAAGGGCGAAGTGTTCGACAAGCCGGCCGAAGAGGTCGTGGAAGCCGAGGCCGACGCCGTAGCGGCGGCGGCAGTCGCCAAATCGACTGAACCTGCGGCACCTGCCGCAACTTGATCAGGTAATTCAAGCATGATGCAGCCGAAGCGGACCAAGTTCCGCAAACAATTCAAGGGCAAGATCTCGGGCAGTGCGCACCGGGGCAACTCCGTGGCGTTCGGCGAGTACGGCCTGAAGGCCACGGATCGCTGCCGCATGACGGCACGCGAGATCGAAGCGGCGCGCCGCGCCATTTCGCGCTACGTGAAGCGCGGCGGACGCATTTGGATCCGCGTATTCCCGGATGTGCCCATCACGCAGAAGCCGCTCGAAGTGCGCATGGGTTCAGGCAAGGGCAACGTCGAGTACTGGGTGGCGAAGGTGCTGCCCGGCAAGGTGCTGTTCGAGATTGAAGGCATGAGCGAGACCATTGCGCGCGAGGCGTTCCGCCTGGCGTCGGCGAAGCTCTCGGTCTCCACGGCATTCGTCAAGCGTCAGGTGCGTACATGAAGGCGAAAGACTTGCGCGCGAAGGCGCCCAAAGATCTCGGCGAGGAGCTGCTCAAGCTGCGCCGTGAACAGTTTAATTTGCGCATGGCCCGCGCGACGGGACAGGCCGCGAAGCCGGATCAATTTGCGAAGGTGCGTAAGAACATTGCGCGCGTAAAGACGGTGCTTGCCCAATCCAAGGCAGCCGGAGGTAAGGCGTGATGTCGACCGAAGCACAATCAACCGAGAAGGCTGCGCCGGGCGCCGCGCCGATTGCGGGTCAGCGCCTGCTTACGGGCAAGGTGGTCAGCAACAAGATGGACAAGACCATCGCGGTTTCCGTCGAACGCCTGGTCAAGCATCCGACCTATGGCAAGTACATCCGCCGCACCACCAAGCTGCTGGCGCATGACGAGAGCAATGAGTGCAAGGAAGGCGACACGGTTTCGATCAAGCCCTGCCGTCCCATGTCGCGCCGTAAATCTTGGGTGCTGGTGCGCGTTGTCGAACGCGCCCGCGCTGAACCCGCGCTGAATAAGGGGTCGACATGATTCAGATGCGAACCATTTTGAACGTGGCCGACAACAGCGGTGCCAAGCGCTTGATGTGCATCAAGGTGCTCGGCGGCTCGAAACGCCGTTACGCCGCGGTGGGCGATGTGATCAAGGTCAGCGTGAAGGATGCCATTCCGCGCGGCAAGGTGAAGAAGGGCGAGGTGTATGACGCGGTCGTCGTGCGGACCAAGAGCGGCGTGCGCCGCGCCGATGGATCCCTGATCCGCTTCGACACGAACGCGGCGGTGCTTCTGACCAACAAGCTCGAGCCGATTGGCACGCGTATTTTTGGACCCGTGACGCGCGAGCTGCGCAATGTGCAGTTCATGAAGATTATTTCCCTCGCGCCCGAAGTGCTCTGACAGGTATTGGCAATGAAAAAGATTCGCAAAGGCGACACGGTGATTTTGATCGCCGGTCGGGACAAGGGACGCAAAGGCGCCGTGATCGAAGTGTTGGCGGACGACCGTCTGCGCGTCGAAGGGCTCAACATGTCCAAGCGGCATCAGAAGCCCAATCCACAATTGGGCGTGCAGGGCGGCATCATCGAGACCGAGGCGCCGCTGCATGTATCGAACGTGATGATCTTCAATCCGGCGACCCAGAAGGGCGACCGCGTTGGGTTCAGGTCGCTCGAAAACGGCCGCAAGGTGCGCCTGTTCAAGTCGAACAAAGAA
>DATHKV010000065.1:0-14248 GCA_035488895.1 Steroidobacteraceae bacterium | reverse complement strand
CAATGCCTGTTTACGAGGACAACACCCAGTCCATCGGCCGCACGCCGCTGATACGCATCAACCGCCTCAACGCCGGCAGCGGTGCGACGATTTTGGCGAAAATCGAGGGACGCAACCCGGCCTATTCGGTGAAGTGCCGCATCGGCGCCGCGATGGTCTGGGACGCCGAACAGCGCGGCGCACTCAAGCCGGGAATGTCGATCGTCGAGGCCACCAGCGGCAACACCGGAATCGCGCTGGCGTATGCCGCCGCCGCGCGCGGCTATGGCTGCGTGCTGACCATGCCCGACACCATGACGATGGAACGGCGCAAAGTCGTCGCCGCGCTGGGCGCCAAGCTGATTTTGACGCCGGGCGCCAAGGGTATGAAGGGTGCGATTGCCAAGGCCGAGGAGCTGGCTGCCTCGGATCCCAAAAAATATCTCTGGGTGAAGCAGTTCGACAACCCGGCGAATCCGGCCATTCACGAGAAGACCACCGGTCCTGAGATCTGGGATGACACGGACGGCAAGATCGACATCTTCGTCAGCGGCGTCGGCACCGGCGGCACGCTGACCGGCGTATCGCGCTACATCAAGAAAACCCGCGGCAAACCGCTCCTGACGGTGGCCGTGGAGCCGACCAACTCGCCGGTTATTTCGCAAACGCGCGCCGGCGAGCCGCTCACCCCGACGCCGCACAAGATCCAAGGCATCGGCGCGGGATTCATTCCCCACAACCTGGACCTGTCGCTGGTCGACCGGGTCGAGCAGGTGACCAACGAGGAAGCAATCGAGTTCGCGCGCCGCCTGTCCCGTGAGGAAGGAATACTGTCCGGCATTTCCTGCGGTGCTGCGATGGCGGTGGCGGTGCGCCTGGCGCGCGAGGCGGCGAACAAAGGCAAGATCATCGTCGTGATCCTGCCCGACGCCGGCGAGCGTTACCTGTCCGGTGCGCTGTTTGAAGGATTGTTCGAAGAGGTCGAGAAAATGCAGGCGGTCGGTTAAACACACCCATGAACGCCAATCCTTCATCCAAGCCCAGCCCCACCGCGATCGAGGAAGTTGCGGGAGAGCTGCTCGCGAGCTATCTCGGCGATGAGCGCGGCCGGCGCATCTCGCAGCGTTATCTGCCGTCGCGCGAGGCGATCGTCGAGATCTTGGGCGCGGTGCTCGATCTCATGTACCCGGGCTACTTCGGACGCCAGGACCTGAATGCCGATAATCTGAGTGCGCATGTCGAGAAAATGGCGGCCGCTCTGGTGCCGAAGCTCGAGCGCGAAATGGAGCATTGTCTGTGCTACGGGCGCGAGCGCGAGGCGGTGCCCCCGGCCTTCGGTGAATGCGCGCCGCGCGCACACGAGCTCGCGGACATTTTTCTGCGGCGCCTGCCGGAGATCCGAGGGCTGCTGATCCGCGATGTGCAGGCGGCATTCGACGGCGATCCGGCGGCGCTGAATCTGGACGAGATCATACTGGCCTATCCCGGCGTGCTCGCGGTGAGCGTGTATCGCATCGCGCATGCGCTCTATGATCTGGGCGTGCCGATGATGGCGCGCATCATGACGGAGTGGGCGCATTCCAAGACGGGCTGTGACATCCATCCCGGCGCGACCATCGGCCCGGCTTTCTTCATCGATCACGCGACGGGCGTGGTGATCGGCGAGACCACGCACATCGGCGAGGGCGTGAAGATTTACCAGGGCGTGACCTTGGGCGCACTGTCGCTGCCGCGCGATGCCAGCGGACATCTGATCCGCGGCAAGAAGCGCCATCCGACCGTGGAAGACGGCGCCACCCTGTACGCCAATGCCACGGTGCTGGGCGGCCAAACCGTGGTGGGCGCGCACAGCGTCATCGGCGGCTCGGTATTCCTGACGTTCAGCGTGCCGCCCCGTTCGCGGGTGTCGCTCAAGGAGCCCGAACTGCGGGTGGCGAGGCGCGACGGCGCCGCAGAGCCGGACGCCATCTATTTCGATATTTAGCCGAGCAATTTCGCTGCGATTTCGCGCGCCGCCTGCGGCGCATTTTTATCGCCGTCCAGGTGCGCCGTGGCAGCCGCACCGTCGTACAGGAGCACCAGCTGCTGACCCAGCAGCTCCGGGTTCGCAGCCTCGGCCTCGCGGGCCAGCTCCGTAAATTGCGACCGTACCCAGCCGCGAAGCTCATCGTAGGTGCTCTTCAGACTGCCGTCGATGGCTTCGGCGCTCGCGCGTTGAAAGACGCAACCGCGGTAATCCGGCCGGGAGACGACCTGCGCCAGTGTGTCGAACATGCTCAATATCTTGTCCCGCGGCGTTTTTTGCCGGGCGATGCCCTCGCTGAGCAGCGCCTGGCGCTTATCGCCGCGCCGCTTTAAATAGGCGCGGATCAGTTCTTCCTTGCTGCCGAAGCAATCGTACAGCGACGCCTTGGCCACGCCCGCATGCTCGATCACCCGGTCGATCCCGACCCGGTTGATGCCGTGTTCGTAGAACAGCTCATCAGCGGAGGCCAGCAGCCGCTCTCGGGCGGAGGTGCGTCGGACGGTCGTCGTTTCGCTTTCCATGGATTGACTTTAACAGACAGGTCTGTATGCTTCAAGTACAGACTAGTCTGTCTAGCGGAGCCCCCATGCGACCTCAGGCCTCTTTCTATTTGCTGGCATCCATCACCATCAGCTTCCTGGCGGGCTCGGCCGCCCCCACCCCTCTGTACCCGCTGTATCAGTCGCTTTGGGGCCTATCGCCGCTGATGATCACGGTGGTGTTCGGCGTGTATGCGCTCGCGGTGCTCACCGGGCTGCTGATTGCGGGGCGCATGTCGGACCATCTGGGCCGACGGCCCGTGCTGATCACGGCGACCATCGCCCAGGCAGTTGTCATGCTGATGTTCGCCACGGCGGCCGGTGCAGCCGGGCTGGTGGCGGCTCGCGTGGTGCAGGGCCTGACCACGGGCGCCGCGTTGTCAGCGGTCGGGGCGGCCATGATCGATTTGAACAGAGTCCGCGGGACGATGGCCAACGCGTTGGCGCCGCCCTTCGGCAGTGCCCTGGGCGGTATCGTCGCCGGCTTCTTCGTGCAATTCCTGCCGGCTCCGACGCACCTGGTCTATGCCGCACTGGCGGCTGTCTTCGTGGCGCAGAGCGTTGGGCTCATGCTGATGAAAGAACCCATCACGCCGCGCCCCGGGGTTTGGCAGTCGCTCGCGCCGCAATTGGCGCTGCCCGCCGCGGCACGTGAGCCGTTGCTGCTGGCGGTACCGGTGTTGATTGCCGTGTGGGCGCTGGGGGGCTTGTACGCGTGCCTGGGTCCCATGCTGGTTCGCGCCATGCTGGGTTCGAATGAGCCCTTGCTCGGCGGCCTCTCGCTATTTGTGCTGGCCGCGAGCGGCGGCGTGGCCGTATTGCTGCTGCAGGACCTCGAGGCGCGCCGGATGATGATGCTCGGCGCGCTCTGTTTGGGTGTCGGCATCGGCATCGTCATGTGGGCAATGTCGCTCGACTCGATCGGCCTCTTCTTCGCGGGAACAGCCGTCGCCGGCGTCGGCTTCGGCACGGGATTTCAGGGTGCCGTGCGCTCCGTCGTCAGCGTCGTCGGGCCGCATGAACGCGCGGGCACCCTGTCCATTGTGTTCATCGTCAGCTACATCTCAATGGGCGTGCCGGCCATCATCGCCGGTGCGGCGGTGAGGCATGGCAACCTGCTGGCGACGGCACAGGTCTTCGGCGCAGTGGTGATGGCGCTCGCCGCTGCGGCGCTCATCGCCACCGTGCTTCGAGCTACATCATCTTCCCGAGCACCGGCACGAGCAGCAGCGCGACGATATTGATGATCTTGATTAACGGATTGATCGCAGGTCCCGCCGTGTCCTTGTACGGATCGCCGACGGTATCGCCGGTCACCGCCGCTTTGTGCGCATCGGATCCCTTGCCGCCGAAGTGGCCTTCCTCGATGTACTTCTTGGCGTTGTCCCAAGCGCCGCCGCCGGTGGTCATCGAGATGGCAACGAACAGGCCGGTGACGATGGTGCCGATCAGCAATCCGCCGAGGGCCTGAATGCCGGAGCCCGGGCCCATCAGGAAATTCACGATGAACACCAGCACGATCGGCACGAGAATGGGCAGCAGGGAAGGAATGATCATTTCCTTGATCGCGGCCTTGGTCAGCATGTCCACCGCGCGCGAGTAGTCGGGCTTGGCGGTGCCTTCCATGATGCCGGCGATTTCCCTGAACTGACGGCGCACTTCGTTGACCACGGCACCGGCGGCGCGGCCCACCGCCTCCATGGCCATGGCGGCGAACAGGTACGGCACCAGACCGCCGATGAACAAGCCGATGATCACCGCGGGATTGGACAGGTCGAAGGTCGTGGGGTGACCCAGGACTTCGCTGAGCTTGTGGGTGTAGTCCGCAAACAGCACCAACGCCGCCAGGCCCGCCGAGCCGATGGCGTAGCCCTTGGTCACAGCCTTGGTGGTGTTGCCCACGGCGTCCAGAGGATCCGTGACATCGCGTACCTTTTTGTCCAGGTGCGCCATTTCGGCAATGCCGCCGGCGTTGTCAGTGATCGGACCGTACGCGTCGAGAGCGACGATCATGCCGGTCATGGACAGCATCGCGGTGGCCGCGATGGCGATGCCATAAAGTCCTTCGAGTTGGAACGAGGCCCAAATGCTCAAGGCTACGGCGATGACAGGAAGGGCGCAGGCCTTCATCGACACGCCGAGTCCGGCGATGATGTTGGTGGCATGGCCGGTCTGCGAAGCCGCGGCCACGTGCTGCACGGGCTTGTATTCCGTCGCGGTGTAGTACTCGGTGATCACGATCATCGCAGCCGTGAGCGCCAACCCAACCAGGGTGCACAGCCACATACGCATGCCGTGATCGCCCATGATGTTCTGCGACACGAAGTAGAACGCTATCGCGGAGATCACGGCCGAGACGATGACGCCCTTGTACAGCGCATTCATGATCTTGCCGCCTTCGCGGGTCGAAACGAAATAGGTGCCGATGATGGAGGAGACGATGGAAATCGCGCCGAGCACCAAGGGGAACAAGATTGCCTTTTTGCCCAATTCCGTCATGACCAAGCCGCCGAGCAGCATGGTGGCGACCAAGGTCACCGCATAGGTCTCGAACAGGTCGGCTGCCATGCCCGCACAGTCGCCGACATTGTCGCCGACGTTGTCCGCAATGACCGCGGGATTGCGCGGGTCATCTTCCGGAATACCGGCTTCAACCTTGCCCACCAGGTCCGCGCCCACATCGGCGCCCTTGGTGAAAATGCCGCCGCCCAAACGCGCGAAAATCGAGATGAGCGAACCGCCGAAGGCCAGGCCCACCAGCGAGCGCAATGCCGCGTCGGAATCGCCCAGCACGTTGAGCATGACAAAGTAATAGCCCGCGACGCCCAACAGGCCCAAACCCACGACCAGCATGCCGGTGATGGCGCCGCCTCGGAAGGCAACTTTCAGCGCGGCATTGATGCCGTGGTGCGCGGCTTGCGCGGTGCGCACGTTGGCGCGCACGGAAATGAACATGCCGATGTAGCCTGCGAGTCCCGACAGGATCGCGCCGACCGCGAAGCCGCCGGCTGTGGCCCAGTCGAGCGCAAAGCCGATCGCAAGAAACAAAATGACGCCGACGATGGCGATGGTGGAGTACTGCCGGTTCAAGTAGGCGCGGGCCCCAGCTTGAATGGCGGCGGCGATTTCCTGCATGCGGGCATTGCCGGCAGGCTGCTTCAAAATCCAGCGCACGGAAATGACGCCGTAGAGGATTGCAACAACACCGGCTGCAATCGCCAGCCATAGCGCATTATCAAGAGTCATGTAGTTTCCCTTAGGGCTTATGTTATTGAAATATAAGAGGTTAACGTCAAAAAAAGCGACGCGACTATATCACAAACGGTGTGCGCAGGCGTTTGGGAACGCTGGCGCCTTTTAATGTGACATAAGCTGGCAAGCCGTTGCGGTAGGGAGGGTAACCTTCGCCGCCGATCAGGGGCAAGAGATACCGCCGGCAGGCGGCGGTGATTCCGAATCCGTCCGCCGTGATGTACTCGCGCGGCAGCTTTTTTTCTTGATTGGCGATCGCGGACAGAGGTGCCTCGCCGATGCTCCAGCGGTAGGGCTTGGAGGACTTTCGGACGATGACGGGCATGACCGCGTTCCTGCCCTTGAGCGCCAGCTCGACGGCCGCCTTGCCGACGGCGTACGCCTGATCAACGTCCACCTTGGAGGCGATGTGGCGCGCCGAGCGCTGCAGGTAATCGGCCACGGCCCAGTGGAATTTGTAGCCGAAGGCCTGCTGCGTCATTTGCGCGACCACGGGCCCGACGCCGCCCAACTGGGCATGGCCGAACGCGTCTTTCGTGCCGGCCTCGGCGAGGAATTTACCGGACGCGTCCTGCACGCCCTCTGAAACCACGATGACGCAGTAGCCGCGCTGCTCGACGGTGGCTTTCACCTTGTTCAAGAAGGCTTCGCGGTCGAACGCGATTTCCGGGAACAGAATGATGTGGGGCGCGTCGCCGGCTTTTTCGCCTGCCAAGCCGCCGGCAGCGGCGATCCAGCCGGCGTGCCGGCCCATGACCTCGAGCACGAAAACCTTGGTCGAGGTTCGCGCCATGGAGGCGACATCGAGCGCCGCTTCACGCGTGGAGACGGCGATGTACTTGGCGACCGAGCCAAATCCCGGGCAGCAGTCGGTGATGGGCAGGTCGTTGTCCACAGTCTTCGGGATTCCCACGCAGATCAGGGGAAAGTCCATCTGCACGGCGATCTCGGACACTTTTTGCGCCGTGTCCATGGAATCGTTGCCGCCGTTATAGAAAAAATAGCCGATGTCGTGCGCGCGGAAGATGTCGATGAGGCGCGTATATTGCGCCCGATTCTTGTCGATTCCGGCCAGCTTGTAGCGCGCCGATCCGAACGCACCGCCCGGCGTGTGGCGCAGGCCGCGAATGGTGGCGGCGCTTTCCTTGCTGACATCGATCATGTCCTCGGTCAGGGCACCGATGATGCCGTGCCTGCCCGCGTAGACCTTGCCGATCTTGTTGCGGTGGCGGCGGGCAGCTTCAATCAGGCCGCAGGCGGATGCGTTGATGACCGCGGTGACGCCGCCCGATTGTGCATAAAACGCGTTCTTCTTAGCCAAGATGCCCCCCAAATGGTAAGCCGCGCAGAATAGCCGATCGGCGCGTCCTCTGGTACGGTAGCGCGCTTTTACCATCGAAGGAAAGCATGAGAATAGTCCTATTGGGCGCCCCCGGATCCGGTAAAGGCACGCAATCCCAATTGCTGGTCAAAGCCCACGGCGTGCCGCAGATATCCACCGGCGACTTGTTGCGCGAGGCTCGCGCCAAGGGCACCGAACTGGGATTGCGCGCCAAGGCGGCGATGGACGCCGGCAAGCTCGTGGACGATGCCACCGTTCTCGGCATGATCCGCGAGCGCCTGAGCCGGCCCGATGCGCTCAAGGGTTTCATCCTCGACGGATTTCCGCGCAATATCGCCCAAGCCGAGGCGTTGGAAAAAATGCTGGCCGAGCTCGGCACGCCGCTGGAGTCCGTGGTGCTGTTGAATCTCGATCTGAAGATTCTGTTCAAGCGTCTCACCGGTCGCCGGATATGCGAAAACTGCAACCAGGTGTTCAACATCTATACCTCGCCGCCGGGCATGCTCGCCGAACAGTGCGGCGACAAGCCGCATCGGTTGATTCAGCGGGACGATGACAAGGAAGGGGTCATCGGCAAGCGTCTCGATGTCTACGAGGCACAGACCAAACCGCTGATCGCCCATTACCGGGAGGCCGGACTGCTGCGCGTCGTGGATGCCGACGCCGACATGAACACCGTGTTCAAAAACATTCAGAAGGCCGTCAACTCCGCGCCGCGCGCGTAGCTGAACACGGCGCGCTAGCCGATCGCGGCGCGCTAGCCGATTACGGCAAGCAAGCGGGTACCGATCTCTTCTCTGCGCCAGCCGCTCAAGGCGCGGGTGTCGCGCGGCGAGCCCGCGAGCGTACCCATGGCGAGAGCCTTGAGCTCGCCGCGCGGCGCCAGCACTTCGGCGCTGACCTGTAATTCCGCGGCGCGCGCATCCACGACTTTGGCCAGGCGTTCGAGCAGCGCTTTCTGCTCGGGAGTGGGTCGCGCATCCTGCATGGGTTCCAGGTCGGTCGGGTCGGATTTCGAGTCCGCGAGCACAGCGTGCAGCGCGGCGGCGAACTTCTCGTTCAGCGCCTGCACCGCCTCGAGCGCCGCCGGCGTTGCCGGATTGGCGTGCGCAATGGAAAAAATAGCGGCATCCGACAGAATCCAGGCGCGTGGCAAGTTGCGCTCGCGCGCGACCTTCTCGCGCCACACCGCGATGGCCTTGGCACGGGCACGCGGCTCGGACGCGAGTTGCCCGATGCCGCGCAGCCGTTCCCAGGCGTGGGCGATGTCGGGTTCATACAGCCGTCGTTCCTGCAGCTCCAAGCAGTCCTCGCGCACCCAGTGCTCGCGGCCGAGTTCCGTAAGGCGCCGCTGCAATTCCGCGGCGACGGTGCCCAGATACAACACATCGTCCGCGGCATAATCCAGCTGCGCGGGCGTGAGCGGCCGCTTCGACCAGTCGGTGCGGGTCTGTCCCTTGGGGATGGTGACGTCGAGCAAGGTCTTGACGAGTTCAGCGTAGCCGACTTGCGGCTTCATGCCGGTGCATGCCGCGGCGATCTGCGTGTCGAACACCGGCGACACGACGCGCTGGGCGGTCAGGTACAGCGCTTCGAGGTCCTGGCGCGCGGCATGGATGAGCTTGCGCGCGCGCGGCGCGGTCAAAGCCGGCATCAATGCATCGAGGCTGCCCACTTTAAGCGTATCGACGCACCAAATCTGCCCCGCAGCGCTCAACTGCAGCAGGCACAATTTCGGAAAAAAAGTGCGCTCGCGGAGGAATTCCGTATCGAGGCCAATCGCCTCCTGCGATTCCAGCGTGCGCGCAAGCGAGGCAAGCTCATCGCTGTGATCAATCCAAATCGCGTCAGGCATCTCGTTACCGCGTGTACAATTTGACCGTGAAGTATGACTGAAACGGTATGCTGAGACTCGCAAAAGCATTTGTAGACATTGCACTTTGGCGGAAAACTCCGGCGCATTTGCCCGCGTCGCTGTTTCTCCTGGTCCTGGTGGCCGTGGTGTCGGCGCTGACCGAAGTGCTCGGCGCGCTGCTGCCGCCGCCGCCGAACGACGAGATCGTCATGCGCATCGTCCTGGGGCTGGGATTGCCGCTGGCATTCACCTGGACGCTGTTGTCGCTGACGAGCCGCCGCGCGCGCTTTTTGCAGACCGCAACCGCGCTGCTCGGCGTGGGCGCCCTCGCGGCGCTCATTCTCTATCCGTTGGATTCGCTACTGCGCGTCATGGGCGAAGACAAACTCCTGTGGATCATCGGATTTCTTTGGACTGTGGTGTTCATCTGGTACCTGCTGGCCTGCGCGCATATCTGGCGCGCCGCGTTCGACTCGGGTCTGCTGCTGGGCGGCGTCATCAGCATCGGCTACTTCTTCCTGGCGCTGGCCATCGACCGGCAGCTGATGCCGCAATCATGACACGGCACATTCATATCCTAGGGATTGCCGGCACCTTCATGGGCGGCGTCGCCGCCATCGCCAAGGCGGCCGGTTTTCGCGTCACCGGATCGGATTTGAACGTGTATCCGCCGATGAGCACGCAGCTTCAGGCGCTCGGCATCGAATTCGTTCAGGGTTACGGGGCCGAGCAATTGGACCTGAAGCCCGACATGGTGGTGGTCGGCAACGCCCTGAGCCGCGGCAGCCCGGTGATCGAAGCCATGCTCGACCGCGGCATGCCCTATACCTCGGGCCCTTTGTGGCTCGCCGAACAGGTGCTCCACTCCCGGCATGTGATCGCCGTGACGGGCACCCACGGCAAAACGACCACGACCGCGATGCTCACGTGGATACTGGAGCACGCGGGTCTCGAGCCCGGGTATCTGGTCGGTGGTGTGCCGGGAAATTTCAATTCCAGCGCGCGCTTGGGCAAGTCACCGTTCTTCGTGATCGAGGCGGATGAATACGACACGGCCTTTTTCGACAAGCGGGCCAAGTTCGTTCACTACCGTCCGCGCACCGCCATCCTGAATAATCTGGAATACGATCACGCGGACATTTATCCGGACGTGGCCTCGATCCGCCGGCAATTCAATCAATTGCTGCGCACCGTCCCGGGCGTGGGACGGCTCATCGTGAACGGCGCGGATCCCGAGCTGGCGAAGACCTTGAGCGAGGGCTGCTGGACGCCGCGCGAGTCCTTTGGTTTGGCGCAGGCCGGTGCGCCGTCCTGCGACTGGACAGCGCGCTTAACGGAGGACTCGGCCGCAAGCCGATTTACCGTGCAGTTCCAGGGGCGCGACGTCGCCCAAGTGGCCTGGAGCTTGATCGGCGAACACAATGTGCTGAATGCATTGGCCGCGATCGGCGCGGCTGCCCATGCCGGTGTCTCGCCGCCGCGCGCCGCGGAAGCGCTGAATGTGTTCAGCGGCGTCAAACGCCGCATGGAAGTGCGCGGCGTCGTCGACGGCGTCACCGTCTATGACGACTTCGCGCACCATCCCACGGCCATCGAGACCACGCTCAAGGGCTTGCGGGCGCGCGTCGGCGCTGCGCGCATCATCGCGGTGCTGGAGCCGCGCTCCAACACCATGAAGCTGGGCGTGCATCGCGATCAATTGGCGCCCTCGCTCGAGACAGCCGACCGCACCTGGTTCTTTGCACCACCCGATCTGGGCTGGGACTTGAAGGGCGCGGTGTCGAGCATGGGAGATCGGGTGGGCCTGGCGGGCACGGTCGATGAGCTGGTGAAAGGACTGGCGGCGCAAGCGCATAGCGGCGACCATGTGCTCATCATGAGCAACGGCGGTTTCGGCGGTCTGCACGAGAAGTTTCTGGCTGCCTTGCGGGCGCGCTGATGCCGGAGCCGCCATCGATCGCGCTGTTCCCGCTCAACGTCGTGTTGTTTCCGCAGGGCCCGCTGCCGCTGCGCATCTTTGAAACGCGCTACGTGGACATGGTTCGAAAATGCATGCGCGAAGATCAGCGCTTCGGCGTGGCGCTGATCCGCGAGGGCAGTGAAGTGGGTCCCGCCGATACCTTCGATGTGGGAACCATGGCGAAGATCGTCGATTTCCATCAACTGTCGGATGGCTTTCTCGGGCTATCGTGCGTCGGCGAGCAGCGCTTTCGAATTTTGGGCCGCCGCCGTCAGGCGGATGGTCTGAACGTGGCCGACATCGAAAGCCTGGAGCGCGAACCGCAGATGGAGGTGCCGGAGCGGCACGCGCCGCTCGCGGAACTTTTGAGGAGCGTCCTGCCGCAATTGGGCGAGGTCTATGCGGGCATCGAAATGCATCTGGACGATGCGTCCTGGGTGGGACATCGTCTGGCGGAAATTCTGCCGATCCAGACTTCGGAAAAACAGTTCTGTCTCGAGCTCAACGATCCGATCCGGCGCCTCGATGTCTTAAGCCCGTCGGCGCAAGGCGCGCCCCACTAGGAGCCCGCGCCCCTAGCCCGTGCTCCTGGCCGCCGGGACCCAGCGCGCCCGGCTGAACCAAAGCGCCGCGGCGATGACGAGTCCCCACGGCAGCAGCCAGTAGCCCAGCAGGCCGTCGAATCGCCCCACCCAAAAAGCGTAGCCCGGTGCGGTGCCGCTGGTGGTCGCCTCTTGCAGCATGCGCAGTACGATCACCCAGCCGGCATGCAGGCCGATGGCGACGGCGATGTTGCCGGTCAGCACGCGCGTGAGGCTCAAGATCAATCCGACCACCAACCACGAGAGAAAGGAGTCAAATACCAAGGCGGGTTGCGCCAGGGGCGCGAAGGAGCGCGCCAGCAGGTCAAATCCACTGCCCCAGCCGACATCCTCGGGCGCGATTCTCGCCTTCGCAAAGAAGTGCACGACGGCGAACAGCGGTGCGGTGAGCAGCGCCGCGGTCCAAGGGCCAGCCTCGCGCTCGATGGCGGTGTGCATCGCGCCGCGCATCACAGTCTCCTCGATGAGTGCGACGGCGATGCCTGACCCCAGGCCGATGAGGAAAATCCGTGCGACCTCAAATGCGGTGGGCGTGAAGTTCGGGCTCAAGACCCGCAGGTGCGAGGCCAGCAAAAACCAGGCGCCGACGGCGGCGGTGGCCATGCCCACGGCGCCCCAGGCGAGGCTGATCCGCAGAAATCGGCGCCAGGGCAGGCCGTAGCCAAAATCCCGCCTGGCGATCAGGTGCAAATGGCGGCACAGCCAGACGAGCTCGGCGATCAGCACCAGCATCGCGACGCGACTGGCGACGCGGTGAAATGCCCAGCCCGCGAAAGTCGAGGTGAGTGCATAGGCAGGGTAGGCGAGAAGCGCGCCGATCAATCCCGCGAGAAGGAGCGCACCGAGAAACCAGGCGAAGGCCCGCATCTTAAGTCATCGATGCAAACACCCGCGCCGCAGCGGCGACGGTGGCGTCGATGTCCGCGGCCGAATGCGCAGCCGACAGAAATCCGGCCTCGAAAGCCGACGGTGCGAAATAGACTCCTTCGTCGAGCATGCCGTGGAAGAAGCGCTTGAAACGCTCGACATCGCAGACCATGACTTTCTCGTAGCGATCGACATGCGGTTCGGCGGTGAAGAAAAAGCCGAACATGCCGCACACATGGTTCGTGGCGAGCGCGATGCCGGCGCCCGCGGCCGCCGTGGCGAGCCGCTCCACCAAAATATCGGTCATGGCACCCAGGCGCGCATGAAACCCTGGCGTGCTGATCAAGTCGAGGGTGGTGATTCCGGCGATCATCGCCACCGGATTGCCGGATAGCGTGCCCGCCTGATAGACCGGACCCAAGGGCGCCAGCTGCTGCATGATGTCGCGCCGGCCGCCGAACGCGCCCACCGGCATGCCGCCGCCGATGATTTTGCCGAGCGTGGTCAGGTCCGGGCGCACGCCATACAGCGCTTGCGCGCCGCCGAGTGCGACTCGAAAGCCGGTCATGACCTCATCGAACAGCAGCAGTGCCCCCGTGCGATCGCACTCGCGGCGCAGCGTTTGCAGGAAATCCGGCGCGGGCGGCACGCAATTCATGTTGCCGGCCACGGGTTCGACGATGACGCAGGCGATCTGCTCGCCGATCTGCCGAAATACCCTCTGTACCTGATCGCTGTCGTTGAAGTTGAGCGTGACGGTGTGGCTCGCGAGCGCCTTGGGCACGCCCGGTGAAGTCGGCACGCCGAGCGTGAGCGCGCCGGAACCCGCCTTGATCAGCAGCGAGTCCGAATGGCCGTGATAGCAGCCTTCGAATTTCACGATGGTGTCGCGTCCGGTAAAGCCTCGCGCCAGACGGATGGCGCTCATGGTGGCTTCGGTGCCGGAACTGACGAAGCGCACCAGTTCGATGGAGGGCATGAGTTCGACCACGCGGCGCGCGAGCTGCGTCTCCAATTCGGTCGGGGCGCCGAAGCTCAAGCCGTCGGCGGCGACGTCCTGCACGGCCTTGATGACCTGCGGATGAGCGTGTCCCAGGATCATCGGCCCCCAGGAACCGACGTAATCGAGGTAGCGCCGATCATCCGCGCTGATCACATGAGCGCCCTCGGCACGCTTCAGGAAAATGGGCTCGCCGCCGACGCTGCGAAACGCTCGCACAGGCGAGTTGACGCCGCCCGGAATGTACTTACAGGCTTCTTGAAACAGGCTCATGGCGCGGCTATCTAAACAGCGATGGCGGTCTCGGGCAAGCTGAGCCGGACTTCCAACCCGCCGCTGCCGGCATTGGCGGCTCGGGCGGAGCCGCCGTGAGCCTTCATCACCTGCGAGGTGATGGCCAAGCCGATGCCTTCGCCGCCGCTGTCGCGGTCACGCGATTCGGCGACACGATAAAACGGCTCGAAAATGCGCTCCAAATCCGCTGCCGGCACGCCAGGTCCATGATCTCGGATCAGAATCTCCACGCCTCTGCCGGATTTCCCGACCTGCATCTCGACCGGCGCATCGTTGGGGCTGTAGCGCACCGCATTGCGCAGCACGTTTTCAATCGCACTGCGCAGCAGGTCGCGGCTGCCGAGCACCGCGTTGTTGGCGGCACCGCGCAGGCTGATCTTGCAATTCTTCATGGCCCCTTCGAAATTGGCGTCGCGCACGACTTCCTCGATGACATCGTCGAGCTCGAAACGCTCGCGCTCCAACAGGGCATCGGTGCCCTGCAGCCGCGCCAGCTTCAGCACCTGGCTGATCATGGCGTCGAGGCGTTCGA
>DATHKV010000064.1:0-2336 GCA_035488895.1 Steroidobacteraceae bacterium | reverse complement strand
GCCGCTCATGTTCATGTTGTAGAAGGCAATGACGATGGGGCCGGTGCTTGAGTAAATGACGCCCACGTCATTGGTCACACCGGTGGTTTCTCCCGTCTTGTGCCCCACGGGTACCGTTAGATAGTGCGGAATCTTCATGCTGCCTGCCTGCTGAGCCAGCAGCATCCGACGCATTTCGTCACAGCTCGCGGGTTTGGCAACCGTGCAGCTCTCGATGCCTTCAACGAGTCGTCCCATTTCATGCGGGCTGGCCGCCCCGAACCATTTGCTGCTGTCATTCGGATCGACGGGTGAGGGGTCGTGCCCAGCGCTTAAAGCCGTGGCCTCATCGATCAGAACCTTGCGTTGGTCGGAGAACACGGGCATTCGATGGATCGTCGTGTCCGCGCAGCACAGGGCGAAGACATCCTCATTCGAGAGTTTTTCAAACTTCGGATTGATGGCCGCATATTCGAGCCGGAAGTATTCGCCGGTCGTGTGGACCTGCTTCAGTACTTTATAGCCTGCGCCGCGCAGAAAGGCGTTGACCTTGTCCTTGCCTCCCACCCTCGCGATCATGATGTCAGTTGCGGTGTTATCGCTGGTGATGACCATTTCGGTCAGGATGTCGCGCACCGTGGGCTTCAGGCCCACATCCTTGAAGCGGTAGATGCCGGAGCCGCCGCGCAGGACCGCCGACGTGATTTCAATTCGCTCATCCAGTTTGAGCGTTCCCGCATCCACCATCTGATAGGCCAGCACCAAGGTGGCGAGTTTGATCGTTGAAGCGCTCTCGAATGGCTCGTCGGCGCGGACCATCGTTTCTTCGCCGCTTCGCAGATGCTTCACATAGATACCCGACTTAGCCGGGATACGCCCGAGCTCTCCATCCAGAAGTCGCGTCAGTGGCGATGGCGCCTCGGTAGCCGAAGCCAAGCCGGTTCCGAAGAAACAAAATGCAAGCAATACGATGCAGCGACCCATGTATTTCTCCAATAGCTCGAAGTCGAAATTCGAATTTACTCACTGATGGCCTAAATATCTCACGAAGCGCTCGAGACCCTCTTCGAGCTTCGCGGGATCCGCTGCCACACACCAACGCAAGAACTCGGGTGCTTCACTGCCGAACGCCGATCCGGGCGCGATGCCAACACCGGCATTGACCACGAGATCCTTGCAAAACGCCAAGCTGTTGGTCATCCCGCGAACGCGAAAGAAGGCGTACATCCCGCCTCGGGGAGCCATGCCGATCTCAATGCGATCGACTGCGCCAAGACGCGCATAGAGTTTGTCGCGGTTGGCTTTGATCTCGCGCACGAGTTCGTCAATATTTTCATCGCGGCCTCTCAATGCCTCTCGCGCTGCGGCTTGTACGAACCCCGGGGCACAAGAAGTGTTGTACTCAATCAGTTTGCCGAAGCTCTCCAGAAGCGCTGCAGGAACCACAGCCCACCCGACACGCCAGCCCGTCATGCGCCATGCTTTGGAGAACGAGTTGCAACTGACCAGTCGGTCTAACGGGTCAGCAATGTCCAGAAAGGAAGGCGCGCAAGGCCCACTGAAGTACACGCGTTCGTAAACATCATCCGTGATCAGCCACACTCCAAGCTCGCGGCAACGAGCCAGGATCTCTTCCTGCTCCCGCCGGGTGATCGTCCAGCCCGTCGGGTTATTCGGACTGTTGATGATCACGGCGGCGACGCCCGGTCGAATGGCATCAATCAGTCGCCCCAAATTGAGCGTCCAACCTTGACTGCCGAACTCCAGCGGCACTGAATGGACTGTTGCGCCTAAGATTCTGGGGATCTCACAGAGATTAGGCCATACAGGCGTTACCGCAACTACAGCATCTCCGGCATTGACCAGGGATTGAAGTGCGATCATCAGCGAAGACACACCCGAACTCGTGACGGCAATGCGGTCTGCTGAGAGGGAACCATGTAGACGAGAGAGGTAGGCCGCTAACTCCTCACGCAGCGTGGCAAGACCGAGCGTCGGCGCATAAAACGTTTCGCCTCGCTCAAGAGCGGCCGCGCCTGCTTTCCGGATTTCTGGGGCTGTCGCGCGATGAGATTCGCCGAACCAGAAAGGCAGCACGTCCATTCGGCCAATCGCTGCATTGGCAACTTCTCGAATCTGCTGGCTGCGCAATGCTTGAACTTCAGATCTTCCACTCAGGGATGCCATTAATCGAATCTCCATCTAGGGACTGCTCGAGTAGATGCCCCGCGCGACGTGTGGGCGCCAAACCCGCCTGTTCGCGGGAATTGTCTCATGAAGTACGACTTGAGCTTCTTGGACCACGCGCGAGGCACCGCCACCGGCCGGATAACCCCCGCTTGGCAGTTTCAACGGAG
>DATHKV010000063.1:0-8855 GCA_035488895.1 Steroidobacteraceae bacterium | reverse complement strand
CCTGAAGCACTTCCCGGTCGACTACCTGAAGATCGACGGCAGCTTCGTCAAAGAGATTTTGCACGACCCCATCGATCGCGAAATGGTGCGTTCGATCAATGAAATCGGCCATCTTACCGGCAAGCAGACCATTGCCGAGTTTGCCGAGAATCAAGAAATCATCAACATGCTGCAGAGCTTGGGCGTCGACTACGCGCAGGGCTACGGCGTGTCGCAGCCGCAGCGCGTCCTCAAGGCGGCTAATAGCGCTTGACTCGTGCCCCCGGCACTTTGAATTTGAGCGGCCTGCAAATGTTCCAGGGTGATAAGAAGCTTCGAGGCACGGAAAAGCGCAGTGCCTCGAAGCTTCTTATCACCCTAGAGCACTAAGGCGACGCTCAATCTCAAGGTACTGGCGAACTAGGTTCGCGTTGTCGGCCAACACCCGCCGGTAAGTTGGCATGTGATATCGATCGGTCCAGTTCTGGCAAGCGCTATACCGGTCAAAATCACCGCGCCGAAATACTACGCGTCGCGCCATTCGAATCTCATCGACAAATCCACAGCGCGGACGTGCTTGGTGATACTGCCGACCGAAATGAAATCCACGCCGGTCTCGGCGATCGCACGGATGGTCTCGGTGGTGATGCCGCCTGAGGCTTCGATTTTCAACGGCTGCTTTGACTTGGAATTGAGCGCCACGCCGTCGCGCATGGCCTCGAGCGAAAAATTATCCAACATCGCGATATCGGCGCCCGAGTCTATTGCGGCCTGCAATTGCGCCAGGTCCTCGACCTCGACTTCCACGGGTACCTTGGCGGCGCTGCGCTTCGCCGCGGCTACCGCACGCGCGATCGACCCGGCCGCCGCGATGTGATTCTCCTTGATGAGAATGCCGTCAAAGAGTCCCATGCGATGGTTGTCGCCGCCGCCGACGCGCACCGCGTACTTCTGCGCCGTGCGCAATCCGGGAATGGTTTTGCGAGTATCGAGCAGGCGGCAACGAGTGCCCGCCAGCAGCGCCGCATAGGTGTGCGCCGCGCTCGCCGTGCCGCTCAACAGTTGTAGGAAGTTCAGTGCGGTGCGCTCGGCGGTCAGCAGCGCCCGAGCCGGACCGTCGACGGTAAAGAGGATCTGATCAGCCTCCACGGCATCGCCCTCGGCGACGCGCCAATCGAACGTCACGCGCGCATCAACCTTCCGGAAGGCTGCCTCGACGTAGGGGATGCCGCAGAGGATTGCCGCCTCGCGCGTGATCACCGTGGCGCGGCCGGTTTTCTCGGGTGAAATCAGCGCAGCGGTGAGATCGCCGCCGCGGACATCCTCGGCCAGCGCCGCAGCGACCTGCTGCGGCAGATCCGCCGGAACCGGCACCGACGGTCGCGCGGGGCTCCGCGGTACCGCAGCCATCGGCTAGAAGGGCAGACCGTGCATCGGTCCGATCATGCACATCAACATGGGAATGGACAGCAAAAAGTTCGTGCGCGAGGCGTACAGGGCCACCTTGCGGGCCTTCGCCTTCTGCTCATCGGTCGCCGGCACAATGCCCAATATTTTCTTCTGATTGGGCCATATGAGCCCCCAGACGTTGAACAGCATGATGGTGCCGAGCCAGGCCCCGATTCCGATGATCAGGTTGGGCCTCGAGAAGGTCTGATCGGCAAGACTCAACGTGAAGGCGCTGACGAAGCGGCCGTGGGTTTGCGACAGCAACCACGCGCCTAAAATCCAGGTGGCCAGCGCGGACCAGCGAAACCACAGCAGGGCTCGCGGGGCGACGTACTTGTTGATACCGGCGCCGCCCGGACCGCCCTTGTCGGCGGCCGCGACGGCCATCGCGGGGGTCTGCACCGCATTGAAGTAGTACAGCAGGCCGATCCAGAAAATGCCGCAGACGATGTGCAGCCAGCGGGTCAGGGCCGCCAGCGTGATCGAATTGAAGGTGAGGCCCCCTTCCACCAGGGCTGCGATCACGACGGCCAGCACGAATCCGATGATTAGAGGCCATTTGACGGTGTTTAACGGGTTCATGCGATTCCCCTCCATATGTAATCGTGCGCTGCCGCAGGCCTGGAAGAATAGGTGACTGACCCCAATAATTCAACGATGGGACGTCAATGGGTACCAGCACGGGTTGTTATCGTACAATTGACCCATAGTTCGGGCGAACGAGCGCGCGAGCGCACCGGTCATGAATAACGTGGAGATTGTCGACTATGGACGCGATTGAACGAATTAAGAGCCAGCTGTCCGCCGCCCCGGTGGTGCTGTACATGAAGGGCACGCCCGATTTCCCGCAATGCGGGTTTTCCGCCCAAACCGTCGGTGCTCTGCGGGCTTGCAAGGCGCAATTTGCCCACGTCAATATTTTTGAAGACCCTGAAGTGCGCGAAGCGCTCAAGACCTATTCGAAGTGGCCGACCTTTCCGCAGCTTTACGTGAACGGGGAACTGGTCGGCGGTTGCGACATTGCGCTCGAGATGTACAAGAGCGGGGAATTGAAGCAGTTGCTGGCCGAGGCCGGCGCGGTCGCCGCTTAAGGGACCTGCGGATCAATTTCGACTTCGAGCGGCCCCATGGCCGCCAGGCGCCTGCGGCCCGCGTCGAACATGCCCTGAAATTGATTGCACACAATGCAAAAAAGATCGGCGGTGCGTTCGGCGTCGTAGGCCGCGGAGTGCGCCGAGGACGTATCCCATTCCAGGCCCGCTGCCAGCGTCGCCCGCATCAACACAGTTTGTCCGAAAGCGATGCCGCCGAGCGTGGCGGTATCGAAACTTGAGAAAGGGTGGAAGGGATTGCGCTTCACCTGCGCACGCGCAACCGCCGCGTTCAAGAAATTCAAATCAAAGGATGCATTGTGGCCGACCAGAACGGCCCGCGTGCAATCCGCGTTTCGAATGGCAGTCCGGACCTCTTTGAAGATGCGCTGCAAGGCGTCTTCCTCGCTGATGGCCGGGCGCAGTGGGTGATGCGGATCGATGCCCGTCACCGCCATCGATGCCGGCTCCAGATTGGCGCCGGGAAACGGGATGACGTGGTAACGGTGGGTCTCGCCCCGCGCCAGCGTGCCGTCGCTGCGCATCTCGAGGAGCACTGCGGCAATCTCCAGCAGCGCGTCGGTCTGCGAGTTGAAGCCGCCGGTTTCGACATCGATGACCACCGGCAGGAATCCCCGGAAGCGCGTCGCTAGAGTAATGGGAGGAATTTGCGACATGCTTAAGGAGATACCAGGCGCCAGCCAATGGACTCGCCGGCGCGGTAAGGGATCAGCGCAGCGCCGTCGCCAAACGGGTATTTTTTGGGCGCTACCCAGGATTCTTTCAGCAGCGTGACGGTCTCCGTGTGGCGCGGCAGGCCATAGAAGTCGGCGCCGAAATGACTGGCAAATCCTTCGAGCCGATCGAGCTTGCCCGCGGATTCGAACGCCTCCGCATACAACTCGATGGCCGCGTGCGCTGTGAACATGCCGGCACAGCCGCAGGCGCTTTCCTTGGCGTTTTTTTCGTGCGGCGCGCTGTCGGTGCCCAGAAAGAAGCGCGGATCGCCGCTGGTCGCCGCGCCGAGCAACGCTTGCCGGTCTCGTTCGCTCTTGAGGATCGGCAGGCAGTAGTAGTGCGGACGAATACCGCCCAAAAAAATCGCATTGCGATTGTGCAGCAGATGCTGCGGAGTGATGGTCGCTGCGATGCCGTGCCGCGTCGTGTTCACAAATTCCACGGCGCGCGCCGTCGTGATGTGCTCAAACACCACCTGCAGTGCGGGGAAGCGCTCGACCAAGGGTGCCAGTACGGTATCGATGAAATGCGCCTCGCGATCGAACACATCGACGCCGGGCTCCGGTGACTCGCCATGCACCAGCAGGCGCATGCCGACTTCCTCCATGCGGGACAGGACGGCATGCACGTGCTTGATATCGGTGACGCCGGCATCCGAATGCGTGGTGGCTCCCGCCGGATACAATTTCACGCCATGGACGAAGCCTGACGCTTTGGCGCGGTCGATTTCATCGGCCGGCGTGCTGTCGGTGAGGTATAGCGTGAGCAGGGGCTCGAAGCGGCTTGCCGCGGGCAATGCCGCGACGATGCGCTCGCGATAGGCGCGCGCCAATTCGGTGGTGGTGATGGCCGGTTTGAGATTCGGCATCACAATGGCACGGCCGAAGCGCTCCGCGGTGAAATGCGCCACCGATTTTAGCGCCGCGCCGTCGCGCAAATGCACGTGCCAGTCATCGGGCCGCTGAATGCACAAACTATTCATTGGGCTCGCTCTGCTGCGGTGGGCCAGCCGCCGCGCAGCAGATCAACGGTGTAACGGACGCCGAATCCCGTGATCTCCGTGGCAATGTGCGCAAGTCCCCCGTGGCGGGTGCCGGCCGCGAGATCCAGGTGCAGCCATGGGATTTCGTTGGGGACAAATCGGCTCAAGAAGCGCGCCGCCAAGATGTGATCGCCCTTTCCATCGGCGGCGCACTGCAACACATCGGCAACCGTGCTTTCCAAATCCGTGTCGTAGTCGGTGTCCATCGGAAAGCACCAGACACGCTCGCCGCTGCTGACACCGGCGGTCTCGATCACTTCGCGCGACCGGGGTCGGTTGGTGAATGCGCCGCTATAGCGCTCGGTGAGAGCATTGATGCAGGCACCGGTGAGCGTTGCATAATCGATGATGGCGCGCGGCTTTTTGGCCGCGGCCAGGCAGAGCGCGTCAGCGAGCACCATCCGTCCCTCGGCATCGGTATGAATGACCTGAATCGTCGTGCCGTTGGCCGCCTGCACCACATCCTGTGGCTTGTACGCGAATGGACCAATTCGGTTCTCGGTGATTGCCAGCCAACAATCGACCGCGAGCGGCGAGCGCAGCGCGTGCAACGCGTAGAGGCTCCCCAATGCGACGGCGCTGCCTTCCATGTCGATGTGCATGTCCACCATGCCCTTGTGCGCCTTTAAATTCGTGCCGCCGGTATCGAAGCAAATGCCCTTGCCCACCAGGCTGACGTCGGGAGTCCTGGCGCCCCGCGGCCGATAGGACAGGGCGGCGATACCCGCGTCGCGCGTGCCATTGCCGCGCGACACGGCAAGGAACGCGCCGCAACCCAGGCGCTTCAGCTGCGCCTCGCCGTAGAATTTGAAACGCAGATTCAGGCGCTCGGCAAGTTGCCGGATCAGCCGGCGATAGCCGCCGGCGTCCAGCGTGTTCGGCGGCAACGCAGTAAGCCATCGAGCGAGATTGTTGCCGGCAGCCGTTGCCAGCGTCAAATCCAATTCCTGCAACTTTCCGCGCCGCGCGAGGTCTATATGCATGAGCCGGACCCGTGTTTTCGGTTTGCTTTTGTAGGTGGCAAAACGAAAGGCGGCTGCCTCGAGGGCCGCGATAACGGTATTAAAGGTGGCGTCCGCGGCGGCCGGTGTGCATCCCTGCTGCCATACCAGCACTGATTTCGGATCGCCGTCGAGCGCGCTGCGGGCGAGTTTGCCGGCGGCTTGCAAGCGCTCGAAAGTGCTCGCCTCGTTGGCGAGGCAGGCGACGACCAGCAGCGTCTGCGCCTGGGGTCCGACCCGCAAGTGATAGGTGTCGCCGGCCTTGCGTATCTTGCGCTCGTGCAATGCGCGCAGCGTTGGTCCGTAGGGCAGGGCGTTCCAATCGGCGGCAGAGGGCGAGAGCGGCAGAAACAGCAATGCGCTGGCGTATCGCGCAAGATTTGATGGCGTGGGACGCGAAGCCGTTTGGCGCACGGGCACGAGTAGACGGTCTAAGGGCAGGCGAATCGGCATATCCTTGACCGTGAAAAACCAAACCCCGAAGATACGCGGGTTAACAACGTAGTGGCAGTTGGCGCAGGGGCGCTGTAACGTGCCTGCCATCTTAACAGGACACGTGGGTGTGTGTGCAGTTCTATGACGCAACAATCGCCGTTCGAAGATATCGATCCGACCGAAACGCAGGAATGGCTTGAATCCATCGATTCGGTGATGCGCGCTCAGGGCCCGGAACGCGCGCATTTTCTGCTCGAGAAGCTGGTGGATTTTACGCGCCGTTCCGGTGCATATCTGCCGTTCAAACCGAACACCGCCTATCTCAATACGATTTCAAAAGCGCAGGAACCGGACTATCCCGGCGATCGATCCTTGGAACGGCGCAACGAGGCTTACATACGCTGGAATGCGCTGGCCATGGTGGTGCAGGCCAACCGCACGAATTCCGAGTACGGCGGCCATATCGCAACCTACGCCTCCGCGGCAACCCTGTACGAGGTCGGCTTCAATCATTTCTGGCGCGCGCGCAGCGCCGCGCATCCGGGGGACATGATCTTCATGCAGGGGCACTCGAGTCCCGGCATCTATGCGCGCGCGTACCTGGAAGGCCGTTTGGATGAGAGCCAGCTGCAGCGGTTTCGTCAGGAGGTGCGCGGCGGCGGTTTGTCGTCCTATCCGCATCCCTGGTTGATGCCGGATTTCTGGCAATTCCCCACGGTGTCGATGGGCTTGGGTCCGATGATGGCGATTTTTCAAGCGCGTTTTCTGCGCTACCTGGAGCATCGCGGCATTGTCGCGCCGTCCGACCGCAAGGTTTGGGCATTCCTGGGCGATGGAGAAATGGACGAGCCCGAGTCGATGGGGGCGCTCACCATGCCGGTGCGCGAGAAGCTCGACAATCTGATTTTCGTGATCAATTGCAACCTGCAGAGGCTCGACGGGCCGGTGCGCGGCAATGGCAAGATCATTCAAGAGCTCGAAGCCGCATTCTTGGGCGCTGGGTGGAACGTCATCAAGGTTGTGTGGGGCGGCCGTTGGGATCCGCTGCTGGAACGCGATCAAAAGGGATTTCTGAAGCGCGTCATGGAAGAGTGCGTGGACGGCGAATATCAGAATTTCAAGTCCAAGGGCGGCGCTTACACGCGCGAACATTTCTTCGGTAAATATCCCGAGCTCAAAGAGATGGTCGCCAACATGTCGGATGAGGAGATTTGGCATCTGAACCGCGGCGGCCATGATCCGCAGAAGGTGTTTGCGGCCTATTCATCCGCGATGGCGCACGTCGGTGCGCCGACGGTGATTTTGGCGAAGACCGTCAAGGGCTTCGGCATGGGCAAGGCGGGCGAGGGCCTGAATTCCACGCATCAACAGAAAAAGCTCACCGACGATAATCTCAAGGAAGTGCGCGATCGCTTCAACATCCAGATTACCGACGAGGAGATCGCCGGTCTGTCGTTTAGAAAACCGGCCGAAGACAGCGAGGAGATGCGCTATTTGCAAGAGCGCCGCGCCGCGCTCGGCGGCTATCTGCCCGCCCGCAATTCAGTTGCTCCGCCCCTCGTGGTACCGCCGATCGAAGCCTTCAGCACGCTGCTCGAGGGAACGGGCGATCGCGAAATATCCACCACCATGGCCTTGGTGCGGATGATGACGACCCTGGTCAAGGACAAAAACATCGGCAAACACATCGTGCCCATCGTGCCCGACGAGGCTCGCACCTTCGGCATGGAGGGCATGTTTCGCCAAATCGGCATTTATTCCTCTGTCGGACAGCTGTACACGCCGCAGGATGCCGACCAGCTCATGTTCTATCGCGAGGACAAGCAGGGGCAGATCATCGAGGAAGGCATCAACGAAGCCGGAAGCCTGTGTTCGTGGATCGCCGCGGCGACCGCTTACTCGAATCATGGCGTGAGCATGGTGCCGTTCTATATTTATTATTCGATGTTCGGCTTTCAGCGGGTCGGCGACTTCATCTGGGCGGCCGGCGACAGTCAGGCGCGCGGATTCTTGGTGGGCGGCACTGCCGGCCGTACCACGCTGGCGGGAGAAGGCCTGCAGCATCAGGATGGACACAGCCAGCTCGTGGCCACGACGATTCCGAATTGCGTGGCGTACGATCCTACCTACGCATATGAATTGGCGGTGATCGTGCAGGACGGCCTGCGGCGCATGTATCAGGAACAGGAAAGCGTCTTCTACTACATCACGGTCATGAACGAGAACTACGCGCATCCCGCCATGCCGGCCGGCGTCGCGCAGGGCATCCTGAGCGGCATGTATTTGCTGCAAACCGGCGGGCGCGGCAAGGTGCGGGTAACCCTGTTTGGCTCGGGCACGATCTTGCGCGAAGTGCTGGCGGCGGCGGCGCTGCTCGAGAAAGATTATGGCGTACCGGCCGATGTCTACTCGGTGACGAGTTTCAGCGAGCTGCGCAAAAACGCGCTGGCCATCGAGCGCTGGAACATGCTGCACCCGAACGAAGCGCGCAAGACGACGTATATCCAGGAGGTCTTGGCGGAGCGCGAGGGACCCTTCATCGCGGCGACCGACTACATGAAGACCGTCCCGGATCAAATCCGTCAGTGGGTGCCCGGCGCCTATACAGCACTGGGAACCGATGGTTTCGGCCGCAGCGACTCGCGCGCGGAACTGCGCCGCTTCTTTGAAGTCGACCGCCACTATGTGGTGGTTGCTGCGCTCAAGGCGCTGTCGGACGAGGGCAAGATCGACAAGAATACGGTGAGCAAGGCGATGCAGACTTTCGGCATCGATCCGGAAAAATCCAATCCCGTGTCGGTATAGTCGATCATGGCAAGTCCAATGGAAGTTAAGGTTCCCGACATAGGCGGTTTCAAAGACGTCAACGTCATCGACGTGCTGGTCAAGGACGGTCAGCAGATCGAGAAAGAAACGCCGCTGGTCACCATCGAAACTGAAAAAGCCGCCATGGATGTGCCGGCTCCCGTCGCGGGCAAAATCGCGCAGGTAAAGCTCAAGACCGGCGACAAGGTGTCCGAAGGATCCGTGATCCTGTTGCTCGAGCCGACAGCGCCTGAGGCCGCGCCGGCCGAACAGGGCGCCGCACCACCGGCCGCCGCCTCATCCTCTGGCGCGCCA
>DATHKV010000062.1:0-23722 GCA_035488895.1 Steroidobacteraceae bacterium | reverse complement strand
ACCAGCAGCGCGGGCAACTGCCGATCCAGTTGCGATAGCAACGTGGCCGCGAAAAGTACCGCGACCACGTACCACGCGTACGCCACATTGGGGTACGAGGCCGGCAGAGAGGGAGGACTCGTACTCGCGACGGGCGACGGAGCGGCCAAATCAGCCGCGATTTTTCTTGGACGCGAGGTATTCGGCATCGAGTACTTCGTCGGGTGTGCGCACGCTGGGGCCCAAGATCGGCCCGACGAGTTCGTGCCCCCAAGTGCTCAACGACTCGGGATTGAGTTCAAATCCATCGGGATGCCAGGGCTCGAGTTCTACGATGCATTCGAACGCGAAACCTGAAGGATTGAAATGATAGAAGGACATGTGAGGGTCTTGCGTGTGCTGCCCCAGCTTCATCATCAGCGGCAGATTGCGCTTTTTGACGAGATCGTATGTCTCGCCGACATCTCGCACTGTTTTCACGAAGAGACCGACATGCTGGATGCCCATGCGGCCCGGCGCGTGGCCATAGGCGATATCGTGACTCGAAAAAGTGTTGAGCTTGGCGCGAAAGAATCCCGTTTTCCCCTTGCCCGCTCCCGACCCATACCAGCGGAAACCCATGAGATCAATGAGGAACCGCTCCAGCTCCGGCGGATATTCCGGGGTCATGACGACCACGTGGCCAAGGCCGCGCTGACCGCAAAGAAATCCTCCATGCGGCCGCCCTGGGACGAAGGACCGTGGCGACCATTTTTGCGCGTAGAACAGCTCGTGCTGATAGCCCACCGGATCGCGAAATCGAATCAATTCCTTAACGCCGCGCAACTGGCAAAGCGCCGCATCGCCGACAACGACTTCGACACCCGCGGCGCGAAATTTATCGACTGCTGCATTGAACTCGAGCCGACCTCGTGCTTCCCAGCCGACATAGGCCAGCCGATCGATTTTGCCTGCGTGAAAGGCGAAGCGATTGCGCCGATCATCCATCTTGAAATAGAGCGAGAGCGGGTCCGCGTCGAGTTTGGCGACCTGAAATCCCATGACCTCGGGGCCGTAGCTGCGCCACTCCTCGAGCTTGGTGGTCTCGAAACCCAGGTAGCCGATACCATTAATGTCCACTTTAGGCTCGCCTGATGATGCTATTGGGAATCTGCAACGACGCGTAGCGCCTGAGCGGGGCAACTTGCTGCGGCGTCAGTGGCCTCCTCCGCGAGCGCAGCCGGCACGATTTCATTCTCAAGATAAACAATTCCGTCAGCGTCGGCTTTGAAAACCTCCGGACAGATTTGCATACAAATACCGTACCCGCAGCAGCGTTCTCGGTCCGCGAAGGCACGCAGCGTTGTACCTTGCGAAGCAGCATTCAGCTCAGCCATTCCCGTCCCCTCAACTGACTGACGCAAAGTATGCACACAAACTGCAATTCTGTCACGATTCTGGGCTTTTGCGGCCCACTCTTTCGCACACGCTGCCCAATTTCCCGCGCAACATGGGGCGCTTCGCGCCTGCTGCGGGCGCAAGGCTTGCGTCGCAACATTTGAACAGAAGCATGGAATCTGTGCATTTTATTGCTCTATAATGGACCGCGGAACCAAATCACTCGGAGGCGCAGGCGATGTCATCGCCGCCTCACCGGTTGGGAGACCTAATGAAGCTCAATGATCTGATACTCGTCAGCGTGGACGATCATGTGATCGAACCCCCCCACGCCTTTGCGCGTCATATGCCCGCCGGTTTTAAGGGCCGTGAGCCCATCGTACAACAGCGGAAGGGCCGCGACATCTGGGTGTTCGAAGACCGCGCGACCGGCTATATGGGACTGAATTCCGTTGTCGGCCGGCCCAAGGAAGAATACGGCATGGAGCCGCTCTCCTATGAGCACATGCGCCGCGGCACGTGGGAGGTCAAGGCCCGCGTGGACGACATGAACGTCAACGGCGTGCTCGGTTCCCTGTGCTTTCCAACGTTTCCAGGATTCGCAGGCCAGCGATTCCAGGGCGTGCCTGACCGCGAAGTCTCACTCGCAGTCATCCAAGCCTACAACGACTGGCATTTGCACGATTGGTGCAACGCTGCACCGGGGCGTTTCATCCCACTGATGATCGTGCCTTGGTGGGATATGACCGCGGCGGCGGCCGAAGTTTTGCGCATGGCCCGGCAAGGCGTGCACGCTGTCACGCTGTCTGACAATCCAACGGTGCACAACTATCCGTCGATTCACAACGCGCATTGGGATCCGCTGTGGAAGGCGTGCGCGGATAACAATGTCGTGATCTGCGCGCATATCGGCACGGGCACCAAGGCGCCCCACGCTTCCCCTGAGACACCCATTGACGCGTGGATTACCACGATGCCCATATCGATCGCCAACTCGGCGGCCGATTGGCTGTGGGCGCCCATGTGGAAGAAATTCCCGTCGCTACGGCTCGCGTTGTCCGAGGGCGGAATTGGCTGGATCCCCTATTTCTTGGAGCGCGCCAATTTTACCTACCGGCATCATCACGCATGGACGATGACCAACTTCGGCAACCGGCGGCCGAGCGACGTTTTCAACGAGCACTTCATCACGTGTTTTATCGAAGATGAATTTGGCCTCAAGAACCTCGATTCCATCAATGTCGACAAGGCGTGCTGGGAATGCGATTACCCGCACTCCGACTGCACATGGCCCACGTCTGCGGACGTCTTTCACGAGCACTCCAAAGATTTGAGCGATGAGGTCATCAACAAACTCACTCATCTGAACGCGATGCGCGAATTCTCGTACGATCCCTTTGCGGTACTCGGCCGTGAGAAATGCACGGTAGGCGCACTGCGCGCGCAGGCGACACACGTGAGCATCGAACCTGCTTTGGGCCTCGGCGGAGAAGCGCCTGTGCGCGATCCGAACAAGCCGGTGACATCCGGTGACATCAATCGCATGTTTGCCGCCGCGGATGCCCAAACTGCCTTGTAAACGGTGTCGTCTTTTGTCGCGTGTAGCAATCGCTAATTAAAAGTGAACAGTAATAGAAGCACTGTATATATTAGCGGAATAGGCTGCGAACAGCCGTAGAGCTGGGGTGGTTGACGCTGGCAACCGGCAACCGATCTTCAACGACCGGAGTTTGGGCGAGGAACCAAAGGATGAGCCCCAGTACGACCTATGACGCCGCGGTCATCGGCGGAGGTCACAACGGCTTGTCGGCCGCCTGCTACCTCGCGACGGAGGGCAAGAAAGTCATCCTCATTGAGGCCTTGGACAAAGTTGGCGGCATGGCTTCGTCCGGCTATCTCATGCCGGAAGCACCGCAACACCTCGTGCACCCCTGCGCCCTCGACCTGATGTCCCTGCGCGTGCATCCGATGATGCCGATCGACTTGCAACTCGAACGTCACGGTTTTCGTCAGATTGAGTTATCGCCCGCTTATGCCTACCTGCACCCCGATGGCAGCTCGATCGTGTTTTGGCGCGACCCTGAAAAGACAGCCGCCGAGATCCGTCGCTTCTCCGAGCATGATGCCGCCGAATTCCTGGCGCTGATGAAAATCGTCTTCGCATTTATCGATATTGCGACTCCCATGATGCGGGTGGATCCAGCGAGAAAGAACGTGCGGGCGAAACTGGGAGTGTTGATGTCGTTGCTGCGAAACAGGGCACTACGACCCGAGATTATGGCCTTGATGGCGAGCCCGGCGTATCAGGTCATCATGGAGCGCTTTGAACACCCGGTGACTCAATCGGCGCTGTGCTGCCTGCTTGGCGCCGCGGGACCGATCACCAACGAATCGACCGGCATTTACTTTGCCCTATTGGGCTTCTTGCATCGCACCGGAATCGGCCGCGTAGTCGGTGGCATGCAAATGCTATCCAACGCGATGGCGGCGAGGCTCCAGGAACTCAAGGGCGAGATCCTGTTGCAATCATCCGTGCGCGAAATTGTAGTCGAGGACGGCAAAGTAACAGGCCTAAGGCTTGCCGATGGCGGCACGATCCACGCGCGAGCGGTGATTGCAAGCATTCATCCGAAGTTCGCGCTGGAACTGGTCACACCGGGGGCTTTAGATCGGCGCCTGCTCGCGAAAGTGGCGCTAGCGCCCGCGAATGCACATGGCGCTTCGCCCTTGAAGGTCGATGTGGCGCTACGCGGCCCGATATCCGTAGGACGTCACGAAGCACGCCGCCCCGATGGGCTGAGCCTGCGCAAGTGCGTCCTGCTGATCGGCACCGCAGAAGCCGTAGTCGAAAACTTTCGTTCGGCCGCGCGGGGCGACGTGCCGAAGCTCCCGTACGTGTGGATCACCGCACCGAGCGCGGCCGATCCGACTCAGGCGCCTCCCAATCAAGATATTGCTTATCTTTACGCGATTGCGATGCCCGTTAGTCCGCGAGAGGGCTGGGATGCGATACGTGATCGGGTGGCGGAACAGCTCATCGATCAGTCGAGCCAGTACATGGATGGACTGAAAAACAACGAAATCGCGCGGCGTGTCGAGGCTTCACCCGACCTTGCAAGACGGCTGAATGTACTCAATGGCTGCGTCGTTCACATCGACACTGCGACAACGCGCTCCGGATTGATGCGCCCTGCCGCCGGATTGGGCGGCGCGTTGCCCGTCGCCGGTCTGTTTCTCGGCGGTGCTGGAAGCCACCCCGGCGGCGGCGTCAACGGTCTGCCGGGCCGTATGGCCGCTGGCCGAGCTTCGCGCTTCTTGGCGCAATGAGTTGCCATGCCGCGTTTTGATAATAAGGTAGCCTTGATCACCGGTGCCGGCCGAGGCATAGGACGCGCGATTGCTGAAGCCTTCGCGGGCGAAGGCGCCCGGGTCATCGTTTCGGCACGGACGGCTGCCCACGGCGAACGAGTGGTTGCCGGCATTCGCGCGCGCGGGGGGCAAGCGACGCTCACGCTCGCCGATGTTTCGCATCGCGGCGAGGTCAGCGCAATGATCCAGGCTGCGCAGCAAGTCTATGGTGGCCTCGATATCGTCGTGCACTGTGCAGCGGATGCCTCGATGAGCCGTGTCGCAGTTATGAGCGATGAGGTATTCGACGTGCAGGTCCGTACGAACATTCATTCGCTGTTCTGGATTGCCAAGGACGCATTGCCGCTATTGATGAAAGCCAAAGACAAAGGTCGCCTTATATATATTTCGTCCGGCGCGGCCAACCGTAGTTTCACGCCTGGACTGATTCCCTACATGGCCAGCAAGGCTTACATGAATGCGTTTGCGCGTGGTTTGGCCAATGAAGCCGGGCACGACAATGTTTTGGTCAATGTAGTCGAACCCGGCCTGATCGCATCGGACAGAATGCGCGAACATCTGGACGAGGCAACGTCAGCGGTTATTTCCGCAGCGTTCCCGATTCCGCGGGTCGGACTTCCAGCGGAGATTGCCTCCGCGGTGCTGTATCTGGCATCCCCTGAAGCGGGTTACATCACAGGAACCACGCTGTTGGTTGACGGAGGCGCCACGATGGCTCCGATAACCCAGTTCAAGGACGGAATATGAACAACCTTTATCGTACTTTCGCGGGCGGCACCGCGTCCTCTAACCATTGAGAACCATCATGAACGAATCCGTCGAACAGAGACTCGAAGCTGTCTACTCCTCCGTTTCTGACACCTACAAGGGTTCAGGTGAAGATATCTACGCGCTCTGCCGCGAGTTTCGACATACCAAGCCAGTCTATGAAGGTAATTTCATCGCGCGTTTTGGCGTGCCTACCAACGCCGGCATGCAGGCCGCGTCGCGCCCGACCGTCGCCCTCTTTCGCTACCACGACATCATGAACGTGCTCAAGGACGCCACCAATTACACGAACGGCTTCATCGCCGAAGGTCTGGGTGCCGTATTTGACGGCCTCATCATCTTGGCGATGGACGGCGCAATGCACCGCAATGTCCGCGCGCTGCTGCAGCCCGCTTTCATGCCCGAGACGGTAAACAAGTGGCGGCCAAAGATCGACCGCATCATGCGTGAAGAGTTCTTGCAGCCCATGGTCGCGGCGAAACAGGCTGACTTGATGCAATTCGCACTGGACTTCCCCATTCGCGTTATTTACGGCGTAATGGGCTTTCCCGAAGACCCTGCAATGTATCGCCAGTATGCCGCCTGGGGCCTGGCTATTCTGGCCGCCAATCAGATCGATCCTGCGAAGCTTGCGGACGCGCGCCGAGAGGCGGGTCTCGCCTTGAAGGGACTGTACGATTCGATCAAGGCCTTCGTGATCGAGCGACGCGCCCAAGGAGCCCCCGGCGATGATCTTGTCAGTCGCTTGATTCGGGCAGAATATGAGGGTCGTCGGCTCGATGATCATGAAGTGGTCACTTTCGTCCGATCGCTGCTGCCGGCTGCGACCGAAACAACAACACGAAGTTTCAGCTGCGTGATGACGCTGCTGCTGAGCGACGAGGCCCTTCTTGCCCGCGTCCGTGCTGATCGGACTCTCGTCCCCAAACTCATCGACGAAACTGTTCGCTTCGAACCGGTATCCACATTCAAGGTTCGCGAAGCGGCCCGCGATACCGAGATCGGCGGCGTAAAAATCCCAAAGGGCGCGTTCGTGCAGTGCCTGGTCGCGTCGGCGAACCGTGATGAGACGGTTTTCGAAAACGCCGACACGTTCGACATCAATCGGCGCCAGAAGCCCTCTTTTGGCTTCGGCTTCGGACCGCATATGTGCATCGGTCAATTTGTCGCCAAGATTGAACTGCAGTGTGCGATCAACGCGATTCTCGATCTTTTCCCCAACGTGCGACTCGATCCCAGCAAACCGAAACCGAAGATTGAGGGCGCGATGCTGCGAGGCGCGAATTCCGTTTCGGTGATTTGGGATTGAAAGGGAAGAAGAATGCGATATTTCAACACGATTCCCGAGCGAGCTGATTTCGGCTATCAATGCCTGGTCGCACCGCAGAAAATCAGCGGATCGAAGATTGCCGACCTGCGCGATCACTTCGGGCTCAAGTTCACCAAGCACATGCCGTTCGGTTGCCTGCGCGACGCCGAGGGACATATCTATGCGATGGTTCGGGCTCTGAACGGTCCGGGAAGTTCCCCAAATCCGACAAAATTCATCTACATGAGCACCCGCCTCGATGGCGCACATTTGCGCGTCGACAAAGACAAGATTGCGCCGCGGGCGTTGACGCTGTTTCCAGAACGTGGACTCGAGGATGATGCTGCGTGGTGGTCGAGTCTCAAGGACGAATCGGGCCAGCCGTGGCGCATTACGGCCTCCGCTGAGCGATTGACTTGGCGAGAGCAAGGATTGCTGGACATCGCCGGTGCGCCGATTGGCAACGGCATGCAATGGTATTTGCCCGGCGTGGACTGGGGAACCTTCTACGTGTCGCAGCTCTATGATGTTTCCGGCAGCTGCGACGGCCGGCAGGTCAAAGGCATCATCGCGCTTGATCAGGCCTGGATGGCGCAAGGCGGCGCAATTCACTTCCAGAAAGATCTCGTCGTCAATAACCAGATGCACGTGATCTGGTGGTCGTTCGCGACGGTCTACCAGGACGGCACCTGGGACTCAGGGTCTTTCATGGTGGGGCATGAAAACCTCGGCTATGCGATTTTTCAGAATGACAAAGGAGAGGTCCGTTGCACCACGGACGTCGAAGGCCACGTGACGCATAAGCCGGATAGCTGGTTCGTCGAGAGTGCGCACATCATCTTGGACGGCAAGGAGGAGTGGGAGTTTCTGCCGGACCTTAAAGGCGAGATGTTGGATTTCGTTGGCGGATTCCCGGTCACCGCGCAACAGGAAGGTCGGTGGCGGCGCCGCGGAGACACCCGGGTGCCGGATCGTTGGATGGGCTGGGGCGAGAGTGACCGGCGCAATGGCCGTGCCCGTAACGTCCGTGGCTCGGCAACCTGAGCATCTCGGTATGAACAAGACTGCGATCGAACAGTTTTTGCACGCTCAAGCCAAGGCCTGGAATGATGGCGACAAAAGCGAGTTCTTCGGGACCTATAGCGCCGCTGCACCTAATGGAATTGAGATTGAATACGTCGGCAAGCCCGCAGGCGACGGCCGGGCGATACTTGAGGCAATGTGGGGACAACAAAACGCAAAGATTCAGATCGAAGAAGTCGCTTTGATCGTCAACGGCAACGAGGCCGCCTGCCACAACCGAAATTGGGTTCGTGGCACCGACAATTGGATCGAGACGATCGAGTTGTATCGATTTGATTCGGGCCGGCTGCAGGTGCGATACTTCATCCAGCAAAGATAGGAGGCCGCGCTCATGTTTCCCGTGCTGAAACCCACCTAGGGACTTGGCCCAGCGTGAGCAATAGCCCCGGTCCCACGATAAAGCAGCCGACCGCCACTCTCAGCATGGAGTCGTAGGATCCGCTAGATTTATAGAGAATGGCGAACAGCGCGGGCGCAAGCGCCGAAACAATGGTCACAATGCCGAGCAATAAACCATACAGCCGACCGAAGTCGCGCATGCCGAAATAACGCGCGAGCAAATAGGCGGAGATGTCAAACTCCGCGCCGGTACCGATACCGATTAATGCACACGCGGCCACCAGCGCGGGAACATTGCTATTGATGTTAACCAGCATGAAACAACCGATCGCCGGCAACGCGAGCGCGGCCGCCGAGACTCCAGCTGGCCACAACCTATCTAATAGGTAACCGACGACGATTCGGCCAACAATAAGCGCCACACCGAAGCTGCTGAAGATGCCGCTGGCCGTGGCGGCGTCGAAACCCTTATCGCGCAGCAAAGGAATAACGCTGGTCAGCAGGCCGAGCACGGCGCTCACCGCCAGCGTCAAGGCGACGGTCAGCGTCCAAAACTTCCTTCCACGTATCGCGTGCGACCAGGACTCGCCCGGCAGAACGGTGTCAGTGGGACGTGCGGCTGTGCGTCGCGCGGGACTGCGCATCCACACCAAGGTGAGCGGCAACGTGAGCAGCAGGGTCGGCGCGGCCATGACGACGAAGCCCGCACGCCAATCCCAGCGCGCGATCGACCAGGTGAGCAACGGTGGCAATACCGAAGCGGCCAGGCCCGTGCCCGACAATATAATCGCCAGAGCCAGTCCACGATTGCGTTCGAACCATTCGTTGACCAAGTGCGACCACGTCACCTGCAAGGTACCGACACCCGCGAATGCCAGCACCGCAAAACCAAGATAGAGCTGCCACAGCGTACCGTGAAACAGCGTCAACGTGAGATAACCCAACGACAATGCAAGCAGTGAGAGCGTCGTCACGACTCGCATGCCATAGCGTTGGTTAAGCAAGCCGGCGAGATGGCATGCAACCCCGGCGCCCAAGAACAAGCAAGTGATCGACAACTGCAAATCAGCACGCGCGAGCCCGAAAGCATGCTGCAGGGGAATGACGAGCGCGCCAAAGCCGTAGAGCACCGTTGCAGTGACACAGGTCGCTACGCCGAGCCCTGCAAGAAGCAAGATATGCCAGCCGCGTCTGAACTCAGCGAGGTCAACGCGGGCAGTGGCTTCGCCGACGAGGGAATGCGTGGTAGTAGTTGTATTCAAACGCATCGGAAGCATAATGCACAAAACTGGCAAAAGTGTCACGGAGTACTTGCGCATGACATCACCCCAATCCGTAACTGATCAAAGCCCGCACCTCAACCGTTTCGCCGGTCAGGTCGCCATTGTCACGGGCGGTGCTTCAGGCATCGGTGAGGCCACCTGTCGTCGGCTGGTGGCAGAAGGTGCCGACGTGGTTATCGCCGATGTTAACGGTGAAAAGGCGACTGCCCTTGCCGCTGAACTGGGACCCCACGCCAGTGCTCGCCTGTTCGATGCTTCCGAGGTCACCTCAGTCGAGTCGCTCATTGGCAGCACCATGGATCGCTTCGGTCGGTTGGACGTGCTGCACAACAACGCAGCTATCTCATCACCCGAAGTGCACGCGCGCGACCGAAATCCGATCGACATTACGTTCGCCACCTGGGATCAGGTCATGGCGGTCAACGTGCGCGGCTACATGGCGGGCTGCAAGTATGCATTGCCGGTCATGATCGCACAGGGCACCGGCGCAATCGTGAATACGGCATCGACAGGCGGCTTCGCCGGCGATATCACGCGCATGGCGTATTCGGTGTCGAAAGCGGCGATCATCGGACTGACCCGGCAGATCGCCACCCATTACGGCCGCCAGGGTATTCGCTGCAATGCGGTCGCACCGGGGCTGGTGTTGACGCCCGGCACTCGTGGCGCGGCGCCTCAAGTGATCGAGGTGATGCAGCGGCATCTGCTGGTGCCTGAAATCGGTAAGCCTGATGACATTGCCGCCGTGGTGTGCTTCCTCGCTTCGAACGAAGCGAGGTATATCAACGGTCAAACGTACATCGTCGACGGAGGAATGCTCGCCCACAATCCATCGATGGCCGATCTCATCGATATGGCTGCGCGCCGCTCATGAGTTGCCGGGCCCGGGCACGGCTTGGAGTTGAGCGAATTGCGGCATTGTGGGAATGTGCGCAAAGAATCCGCCGTCGATCGACCATAACTGACCTGTAATCCAAGCGGAGCGGTCTGACGCCAGAAACGCCACGACCTCTGCAATATCTTGCGGTTGGCCCAAGCGACCGACCAATTTATGCGCGCGCAAGACTTCGCGCATCGCCTCGGGCAACACACGCTGCATCGCCGGCGTTACCACAGAGCCGACGAGCAAGCCGTTGCAGCGGATGCCTTGGTGTCCGTGCTGGGCCGCCACATAGTACGTCAACGTGTTCATAGCGCCCTTGGATACTGCATAAGCGGTTGCATATTGATCGCCCGCTACCGAGGTGCCAGAACTGATGTTGACGATGGATCCACCGCCCCCGGCGATCATGACGGGCAAAGCGTACTTGCACATCAGCATCGTGCCGCGCGCATTGACGGCCATGACGCGATCCCACAAATCGGCTGACATGCCTATGACACCGCGATCTTCCTTCAGTCCCTTGAGCGCCGCGTTGTTGTCCAGTATGTCGAGCCGGCCGTATTTGCGAATGATCAATTCGACAGCCGCGCGGATGCTCACTTCCTGCTCGAGATCCAACTCCTGTGCCGCGACATCAAGTCCCTGCTGCTGAAACCCCTCGGCGACTTGGTGCACGTTGGAACTCGGCAAATCTCCGATGACGACGCGAGCTCCATCCTGCGCTAGACGTTGTGCGGTCGCCGAACCGATGGCACCGGCACCGCCGCTGATGAACGCGACCTTGCCCTGCAAGGTATCCTTAGTCTCGCTCACCTGATGCTCGCGGCTCTAATGTCCGGATTTTTGGCCAACGATATTGCGCAGCGTTCCGATGCCTTCGATCGTCGCTTCAACGACATCGCCGGCCGCCAAAAAGCGTCCCGTCCCGTGGCCGGTGCCCGCCGGTGTCCCGGTAAACAGGACGTCCCCGCACTCGAAGCTTGAACGCTCATCGACGAATCGTACCAGTTCGGCAACATCCCACGTCATTTCCGCGGTCGATCCGTCCTGGCGTACCTCGCCGTTGACCTTCAAGGTCATGTGCAGTTTAGGACTCGAGGCCGGAAATTCATCACGCGTGACGATCCAGGGACCTAAGCCCGTCGTCTGATCCTGGCTCTTGGCGGCGAATAGATCCATGCCAACGCCCGGCGGCCCGCTACGTTGCAGGTCTCGCGCGCTCACATCGTTGCCGACTGTATACCCCAGGACGCTGCTCAACGGGTCTTCCCTATTCACCGCAGTCGCACCGATCACCGCGACCAGTTCAACTTCGTGATCGAGTTCACTGGTCAGCGGCGGATACCGCAGCTCATCATTCGCACCGATGAGCGCACGGTATGCTTTGAGAAAGGCGATCGGTTGGTGATGCGATTTCATCCCGAAGTCGCTCGACAGATGCTTGGCATAGTTGGCGCCGGCCACAACGACACGCTTCGTTTTCTCGATCGGCGGCAACAGCCGGACGGCGGAGAGCGCCTTCGCCGGCGCACTCAGTCGCAACGCGCCTATGCCTGCGCCTCCCGTCACGCGGGGAGCCCAGTCATCAAAATCGCCTTCAATCGGCCGCACCCGCCCGGCTGCCACGTCGACGACACCCCAAAATACCGCGTCGCCTTCTTTGCAGCGCGCGAGTTTCAAGCAATTGCCGCCTTAGGAATTACATTCGGCACGCCTAATTTTGCGGGATCCAAATGCAACAGGGAGCAGGCATTCTTCCAGCGAATCTTTTGCAGATCCTCATCCGATAACTTCAGACCGTCGGTCAGATCGTGTCGAACAGCATCACTGCCGCCAAAATTACTGCCGTACACCATGTGATCGGCGCCGATGATGTCAACGAGTGCTTGACGCATTCTCGGCTCATGCAATTCCACGTCGAACCAAAAGTTACCGAGGTACTCCATTAAAGGCTTCTTGTTAAAAACGACGTCGAGATTTTTGTTTGTTTGCGCCAGGCGGCCAAGCTGATAAGGCACGTATCCGCCGCCGTGCGTGATGTACACCTTGAGACTCGGAAATCGATCGAGCACGCCGCCACACACGAGATTCCAGAAACATCGCGTTTCGTCGTACTGCATTCCGACGATCGCAGTGGTCTCATAGCGATCGTCGTTCGCCTTCTGACCCCAGGTTACCGACTGGTTATAGCCGTGGATAAACATGGGTAGGTCAAGATCGCAGAGCGCTTCCCACACAGGATCCAGCTCTGGGGAGTCGAACTCATATCCGCCAAAATTCGCACCCCCAGCCACCAGGCCTTTCGCGCCCAGCTGCCCGCAGGCACGACGCAACTCTTTAGCCGCTTCCACAGGTACGTTCATCGGTGCGTGCGCCCAGAACATCAGCCGGTCGGGCGCCCCAGCGCAGTAGCCGGCTAGCACGTCGTTCACCTTCCGTGCATAGGGCACCGCGTATTCAGGTTCCGTCCAGTACATGTAGCAGTGTGAGGGGACCGAAACGACCTGGGCGTTCTGACCGGCAGCGTCCATGCCGGCCAATCGAACCTGGGGATCGGCCCATCGCGCCAGGTACTCTTCGAGTTTTAGGCCCTTGCCGGACCTGACGGCCGCCTTTCTTTCAGGCGAGCCTAGCCCCAAGATCCAATGGCCCACTCGCAGGCGGATATCACCGTCGCTGCCTTGCTCGAAAAACGGCCCCCAGTGAGGGTGTTGGTTGTAGTAGCCCGGATGAGGGGCATGGGCATGAAGGTCGATTAGCATAGTCTTTATAACCTCGAATGTTCGGCTCACCGCTCAGCCGCCGGCGTTTACCCCCAAAGTCGATTGATCATCGCAAAATGAAGCACTATTTTCAATTGTGTTCAATATATGGCCTTAAACCGATCGCCAGGGGTCAATATTCTCGGATGGGAACGTCCGCAGGCCTCGAGTTGTAGCCCGGCAAATGCAGTCCCCCGTCGACGTGGATCTGCTCGCCGGTCATGTAACGCGACATCTCACTCGCCAGGAAGACCACGGCGGGTCCGATATCGGCCTCGGGTTCCCCGCAGCGGCCAAGCGGCCGCATCGATGCCGCCCTCTCGGCAAATCCCGGATGTTCCGCGCAGAGTTTATGGAAGGTCGCTCCCATCGCCGTCGGGGCGATCGCATTGACTCGCACGTTGAAGCGGCCCCACTCTGCGGCGGCGCTGCGCGTCAGCCCTAAAATCGCCGCTTTGGCCGTGTTGTAGTCCGCATGCAGCCAAGCGCCAATATCCACGTCAATCGAATAGAAATTAACGATGGAACCGCCGCCGCGCTTGATCATGTGCGGCAGCGCGGCCTTCATGGCCCACCAGGAGGCCCAGACGCATGACTGAAGCGTGCTCTCGAGCATTGCGTCTGTTTTATCCTCGAGGCGCACGTTGGGAGTGGGCACGAAGGCGTTATTGACGAGAACATCCAGGCCGCCGAAGCGCTCGACTGCTCCCTGAATTGCAGTCTCAATGCTGCCTTTATTCGTAACATCGGTTTGCAAAAACACAGCTTGAGCGCCGAGTTCGATGCATTCTGCGGTGACGGCGGCCCCCGTTTTGGTGTCAATCTCAGCAACTACGACCGCAGACCCCTCGCGCGCAAACTGCCGGGCGACGCCTCGGCCAATACCGCCGCCGGCGCCTGTGATCAGGCTTACTTTGTTCTTGAGAAGTCCCATAGCTCTCCCCGATGGCCTTTGCTTGAACACTTGGCGCCTTATTGTAGACTTTCCTAAGCCTCTAACTAGTGGTCCTGTCCTATGCTGCAGTTTCGCCGCCGAGTTGGCATCCATTCAACCGGTGACGCTGCACGAGGTGAAGTGCGCGCCTGTCTGGAGGATGACTTCCACCACTTTCGCGTGCGTATCGTTCATGTGATCGGCACGGTCCAACATGTCGAGGGATCGGCGGTACGACATCCCTACTCGACCTGTCCGCTCGCGGCCGCTCAACTGACCCGTTTGGTGAATGCGCCCTTAAACGGCCTGGCGCATTCCATCATGCGCGTAGCGGATCCATCTGAGCAGTGCACGCACCTGATGGAACTTGCTGGACTCGCGATCGCTGCTGCGGCTCGGTCGATAGCACAGCGTTGGTACGACATCGCAGTCCCGCGACGTGTGGCTGGACGCACGCTCGCGACCCTGGACAGGGACGGACGTCGTATGCTTGCGTGGGAGTTGGTCGATACTACGATCACGGCTCCTGCGCCATTCCAGGACGTTCCATTGCGCAAGGGCATGGCAGCTTGGGCGCTCGCGAATCTGTCAGAAGATGAAGCCGAGGCCGCTCTCGTATTGCGCCGCTGCGCACTGATCTCACTCGGCCGCGCGATGAATCTCGATGCGCAAGTTCACGCAGAGCCGACTGGACGCTGTTTCGTGCAACAGCCCGAGCGGGCGCCCCAGGGGCTACGAATAGTGGGCTCTATCATCGACTTCAGCGAAGCAGCGAAGGACTTGTGCGCGACGGACCGCGATTGGCTCGTGCTGCGGGACTAGGCGGCAGGTAAGCCGCGTGTTAGAGGAAAATTGCGAAATTCGGTGTGCCGATCACTGCCTGGTCGAGGATGATTTCGCGCCGCGCCAGTTTAAACGAATCCCCATCTTGGCGGAGCAGATCGCGCCGCTCCGCGCTGATAAGATCGTATTCCGGGGAATTGAACCGGCTGCGCGTCATCAATAGATAGCTCGTTACCGAATACTCATCAGACTTAGCAGTTTTCGCCACCAACACATTGGTGATCAAGCGTCGCGTGCGAGAGGGAGGGTCCTCAGCCCAGGCGCTCTTGGTGCCGGTAAGTCGCATGATGCGACCCATCACCGAACGCCAGTCGTCGTGGAAGTGCTGGACCGTTCGCACCATGCTCGAGTTCTGCTGGTCCATAGGCCGCGTCTCTCGCAACGGGGCGGTGTAGATAAGATCCGTCGCCAACAGTGCGCCCCATTCCTTCAGCCGGATCTGATCGAGGAGCGCCGCTTCCTCGTACATGAACTCCACAATGCGATTGTAGAGCGCGGAACCTACGGCAACGCGTTCGCTCTTAGGGGTCGGCGCAGCCTCCGAACTCGGGGCTGCCGGTACTTTGGCTTCAATCACGGATTCTCTCCCCGTTTCGAATCGGCACTCAGGCCTCGGCGGTCATCAACTCGCGCCAATAGAGCCACCAATGCCACTGAGTGTCATCCTTGGTAAATCCTTCGTTCACGATTCCCGGTCCCGGCCAGCCCTTCGGCGCACTGGTTTCAAAAACGGCCTGATACTTCATGGTCATTTTTCGGCCCATCGCACCTTTGGCCGATAGCGTCATCTGCGGCCAAGTGTCCGAGTCGTCCTGCTCGATCATGCCGGAGGTACCGAATAGCTGTATGGTCTGTTTCAGCATCTTCTCGCGCAGTTCCGGCGGAGCATCCTTCTCCGCGAATATCCAGTTCACAAACTCGAGCTTGTCAGGACCCCGCGGAATGTAGGCGTGCAGAGTCATGGAGCCGACAATCGTGCCATCGCTCTGCGGTATGTATACAAATCCGAATAACACATTCGGGAACATGCCGCCCACCTGAGGAGGCATCCAGGCCATCACTTTGAGCTGGTCGGGGGTTAAGTTTTTGGCCAGCTGTCCCACCATCTCCTTGGTCATCCCTGCAGGCGGAAGCGCGGCCAGTTTCTGATCGACACTGAGTTGGTCCGGATCCATGCCCGCCAGCCGACGGATTTTGCGTCCAAGGTCAATGCAGCGAAGTGCATGACCGTGAGGCGAGCTGACTTCCACTCCATACATTTCGGGACTTAAGTCCGCACCTGCCTCGCCCTCAGCCTTTTTAGCGTATCCGCCGACCTCGCCGAGCCAGCGATGCAGCGTCAGCGTATGAAAGCCGTCGGCAGCGGACTGCTCACCGGCAGTCTTCCAATTCGCTCGCACGATGAAACGTTGCGGCGGGCCAAGGACTTCCATACCGCGGTCGGTGCGACAAAACAGCATGTCGTAGTACCACTTGGCGTCCCCGAGGAATTCCTCGAATGAGGGACCATTGATATTCCAAGTGGCAAAGATCAACCCGCCGTACAGAGTCACTCGAGCCTTCTTAAGACCGAGTTCTTCCTTGGACATAATCTTGCCGTGCATGCACTCGTGGGCGACGGGAGACCCGATGAATTCGCCATTGGGACGAAACGCCCAGCCGTGGTAAGGACACTTGTGAATCTGCGTCCGACCGCAATCAAGCGTGCTTACGCGCATGCCGCGATGCGCGCAAACATTTAGTAGGACGTGGACCGCACCCTCGTTGTCCCGCGATACGATCACTGAATCCGAGCCCATATCCCTGACGACAAAGTCGCCCGGCTGCGGTATCTCCGACTCGTGCCCTAAGAGCAGCCACACCTTGCCGAAGATGCGCTGCATTTCGAGCTCATAAATCTCCGGGTCGGAGAGTGCCCGCATTTGAACCTCGCGGGTGTTGGGGGAGATGAGATCCGCAACCTTGATGCCGTCGCTCAACACAGGACTTGTTTCCGTCAACATCGGTTGTGCTCCTAGCCAGCCAGTCCAAGTGCTAATGTTAGACAGTTCTGGCGTAGATGTGCAAATTCATTTTCTAAATGACCGCCAAGCCGCTGCATGAGAGTTTACGGTCAACTGTTAAACTGTTTTGCGATGGGATGGCGGGCCGTAAACCGCGCTTTGGATACCGCTTTGGAGACCTTTTGCCCATGACCCGCAAGCTCCCGGCACTTACCCCCGATACCGCGCCATTTTGGCAGGGTGGAACCTGTGGAGTGCTCCAAATTCACTACTGCGCGAGCTGCCGCTGTTTTTTCCACCCACCCAACCCGATCTGCCCGGCCTGCAACAGCTTCGATGTGGCGCCCCGTCCGGTCTCCGGCAGGGGTCGCGTCGTGACGTTCACCATCAATCGCCAGGCGTGGACACCTGAGCTGACAGAACCCTACGTGGTTGCCATCATCGAGCTGGCTGAGCAAGCCAATCTACGCTTACTTTCGAACATCGTAGGTTGCGATCCGAGCCAAGTGGTGATTGATATGCCTGTAGCGGTTACGTTCGCCCAGTTCGAAGACGTCTGGATTCCATTGTTTGAGCGGGCCGGCGATGTTTGACCGATTGTTCGAAAAGGATGTTGCCATCACCGGCGTTGGCCAATCGGAAGTTGGGCGCCCGTCATTGAAATCCGCGATGCGGTTGAGCCTCGACGCGGCTCTCGAGGCCATTGCCGATGCCGGCTTGCGGCGCGAGGACATCGACGGCGTCGCCTGCTGGCCGGGCGACAACAACAACGGCAACAGCTTTTCGCCCGTAGGCCCCAATGCACTGTTGAGCGCGCTCGGACTCAAGGTCAACTGGTACGGGGGCGGCTACGAAGGCCCGGGGCCGCTCGCCGGGGTGATCAACGGGGCTATGGCGATCGCCGCCGGACTTTGCCGGCACGTGCTGGTATTCCGAACGATTACCGAGTCCAGTGCGCGCATTCGCGATAAGGGTGTCAGTGCACTGACCTCCAAAACGGTGGGGCGTGACAGCAGCTATTTCTGGCAGTGGTATACGCCGTACAACGTGATTTCAGCGGTCAGCTTCATGGCTATGTACGCGCAGCGGCACTTCCACGACTACGGAACCCGGCCTGATCAACTCGCGCAGATTGCGTTGACCTGCCGCCGCAATGCCATGCTGAACCCAAAGGCAGTGTTCCGATCGCCGATGACGCTCGACGACTACTTTGCCTCGAAGATGATATCGACGCCGCTGCGCATGTTCGACTGTGATGTGCACTGTGATGCATCGACTGCCATCGTGCTGTCACGCAGAGACGCCGCCCAGGCTTGCCGGCAGACGCCAATTCGAATCGAGGCAATCGGGGCTGCTCTGCATCAACCCTGGTCCTGGGATCAGATTTCCTTGACCGAAAATGCCGCCTTCGATGTGGGACGGATGATGTGGGCGCGGACGGACCTGAAACCGAAGGACGTTAACGCGGCGCAGCTCTATGACGGCTTCTCAATACTTACAATGTTTTGGCTCGAAGGCTTGGGATTGTGTCCCCGCGGTGAAAGCGGCCGTTTCGTGGAGGGCGGCGCCCGCATCGCACGGGGCGGCTCATTACCGCTAAATACGAATGGCGGCCAACTTTCCGCAGGCCGCACTCACGGCTTAGGCTACGTGCACGAAGCCTGCCTGCAATTGTGGGGACGTGCGGGCGAACGTCAAATCGCGCCTCACAAGATCGCTGTCGCTGCAGCCGGCGGCGGTCCCTTGGGCGGCAGCCTGCTGCTGGTGCGCGAGTAGCACTCACTCCGGCATTTCAGTCGCCTTTGTCTGTGCCGCCTTTTTCGCGCGCAATTCCCAGTTCCATCAGTTCGCGCTTCAGAGTGGGGTAATAAGCGATCTGCCCTTGCAGGCCGCCGGATATGTCGATCGACGCGGCTGTGATGAAATTGGCGAACTCGCTGCTCAGAAACAGCACCATGCCGACAACATCTTCGGGCTTGCCGAAGCGACCGAGCGGCACGACCTTGGTCGCCATTGTCAGGAACTCCTGCCGCGAGATTGTCGGGCTCATCTCCCGATAGTGCCTGTCCCATTGACCGGTATCGATCCAACCCATGTTCAACGAATTGACAAGGATATTGTCCTTCGCGAGGGCCATCCCCAGGGACCGCGACATCGCGATCGCCGCCGCGCGATTGCTCACTGACGGAATGCCGTCAGGGGTCGGGATGACGCCTGCAAGCGCGTTAATGTTGATGATTCGGCCCCACCTCTGCTTGCGCATGTGGGGAACTACCGCTTGACTACACCGAAAGTGCGCGACCTGCAGGGCGTTTGCGTGCTCCAGAATTTCTTCGGGCTTCAGGGTATCGATATTGCCGCCCTTCCCCTGCCCGGCGTTGTTCACCAAAATATCGACCCCGCCCCAACTCTTGGCCAGGCCCTCGATCCAAGCACGAACCTGTTCCGTGTCGCGCACGTCGACGGTTGAGGCAACGACACTCTGCGCCCCGAGAAGCTCCGCTTCCTGACCCACCGCGCCGATCGCATCGGCGTTGCGTGCGCAGACAGCAAGCCTCGCTCCCTCACGGGCGAAGCCTTTCGCTACAGCCGCTCCTATGCCCCGGGATGCCCCGGTGACAATGACGCGCTTGCCCTTGAGGTTAATGTCCATCAGTGCGCGTCCGTCGCAGAGAACATGGCCAGGCGCGCGATGTTCGCGCGTTCCGGCTGCTCGATCATGAAGAGAACAGCGGCCGCCACGTCCGTCGGTTCTAGGGGCGTTCCGTCGGGCATCGCTGCTGCCGTCCCGGGTGCTTGAATGTGGTCGAAAATCTCCGTGCGGGTCGTTCCCGGCGCGACGGTACCAACCTTTACGCCTGTGCCCGCCAATTCGATTCTGAGCGATGAACTAAACGCCTCCAGAGCGTGCTTCAGCGCACCGTATGCGCCCATGCGCCGCGAGATCAGGTAGGCGCCAATGCTTGAGACATTGATGATGGCACCGGAGCCCTGCGCCTTGAAAACGCGTGCGAACAGATACGAGGCACGCACGACGGCATCGAAATTCACGCGAGTCATCTGGCCTAAGGCGTCAAGGTCGACCGAATCGATGCATCCTGCGGCAATAATCCCCGCATTGTTTACCAAAATATCGGCGCGTCCAAACTGCTCCTGCGCTATAGATAGCAATCGACCGGGGGTGTCGGGCAAGGATATATCGGCATCTAGAATGGCCGAGCGGCCTGGCAGGCCTGATGCGAGTTCCTGAAGCCGCTCGCGCCGCCTTGCGGTAATGACTACATTCGCTCCGGCTTCGCTCAGCTTTCGGGCAATTGCCGCGCCGATTCCCGAAGAAGCCCCGGTGATGACTGCGACCTTCCCCTCGATCTGTGACATCGGCGGTTTCTCAACTAGTTGTCGGGGTTCCGATCGCGCGAACCATAGCGCAAAATCGCGTTAAACTGAACACGAAACTCGAATATGTTTTCTATAACCATGCGGCGTACACGTGACGCTGCTGGACATCGACAGCAAAGTACTGCAGGATTTCAGCAGGAAACATGGGCCCAAAGGGCGCATGGAAGCAGACATCTGATGAAAACACCCGTATCAGCCAAGAAACGAGCCAGATCCAAGGTCGTGGAGCCGAGTAAGGCGTCGACCGCGGCTAAGGAGTCGCGCCCGCGCGCCACGGCATCGGCATCGACGCCGATCGTAAATCCAGCGCGCCGACGCAGGCGAAGTCGCCGATCCGAAGCCACCATCGCCGCAATTCTCGAGGCAGCGGAAAATGTAGTCCTGCGCTCGGGCGTGCATCGTGTTGCCATCCTCAATGTATGCAAGGCCGCCGGCATCTCTCGTGGCACGTTTTATCGTTACTTTTCAGCGCAGGACGAGTTATTGGATGCTCTCGTCCGACACAAGCGGGAAGGCTTTCATCGGGGGTTGATCCAGGCAACGCATGCATTCGCCGACCCCGATGAGCGATTTGACGCATTCATCGAGCATCTGGAGAACTACCTGGAGCACACGCAGGCTAGACAGCTCCTCATCGTTTCGCCGGACTTCGCGCTCGGATTCTTCCACCGCTTCTTTCACGACGCTGTGGTCCGATTCCAGGATGTACTGTCATCTGTATTCGATGCCTGGGATGAACGGCTGGACGCGAAGCTCGATCGCGAACTGATTTGCGAACTGCTGATCCGCTACGTGCTCAGCGAACACCTTGCTCCGAGCGGGAACGCCGGGCGCGCCATGCCCGCCCGAATTAAACGATTGATTGCCACATTGACAGCGGGTGCTAGAGCACCCGCTCTCCGAACCTAGCACCAGCTGCCCATCCCCGGCGTAGCTTGCCGCTAGTGCTGCGACACTAGTGGCCGAATTCGTACCGTACTTCCACCCCATAGAACGGCGGCGGTGCATAGACAGCCGATCGAATACCGAACGTGTTGAGCTGATTGTCCGTACCTGTGATGTATCGTCTGTCCAAAACGTTATACGCGTACAAACCAGCGCTCACCGGGCTTGACATGATGTGTTGCCATTGGAGTCTTAGATCAACCCGGGTGTAGCCGGGCGCGCTCGCACCGGGAACATCCAAATCTACGCTCGGATTGCCGTTCGGGACATTAAACGCATCGGTGGCAAAGTGGCTCTGCGCGTAAACCGTGCCCTGCGCGGTCACAGTTCCGAGGCGCTCGGGAATCGGAAGCGTCACGATCGGAGTCAAGCTGAACTGGCTCGTTGGGGTATTGGGAAACTTGCTAGCAGATACGTCCCCGACACCCGGCCCACCGTTAAAGTTGGTGTATTTGGCGTACAGGTAAGTGTAGGCCGCGCTCACCTGAAAATACTGGCTCGGCTCGATGGCAAACTGGAATTCGGCGCCCGCAATGTAGCCGGCCGCCGCGTTCTCGATAATGGTGGCAACGGCACCACCTGGCAGCGTGACGTTTTCATTGCGTTGGATATTGGTGTAATGATCGTAAAACGCATCGGCGTTGTAACGAATCTTCCACCCATTGCCGAATTCGTTATGTCCTTTGGCTCCCAACTCATAGTCGATCACGAATTCCGGCGCATATGCTTGGAGGGCCGGAGGCGCGGTTCCATTGAAGCCGCCTTGTTTGTAACCCTTGGATACGTGCCCATAAAGGTTTAGGTCAGGGTCGACTGCATAATCCACAGCAGCATTCCAGGTGACTGCGTTGAAGCGGTGCTCCTGCCCGGGCGTAAACGCAAACGGCAGAGCATTCAAGGCCGGCAGCGGCGGGAAATTAATGAAAGCGGTACCGGTGGGTGTGGAGGATACGTCATCCGTTGAGTAGCGAACGCCAGCGGTCAGAGTGAGTTTCGGAATGATTTTATAATTGAACTGCGCATAGGGAGCGCGGCTCTTGCTGGTGCTGCCCTCCCCGACAACTTCGGCGGTCACGCCACCCGGTATGGGCACCGCGGCGAACAGAATGGGGGAAACCTCGACGAAACCGTACTCGAACGGCGAGGATACATGTTCGAAGTAGTAGCCGACGACTCCGGTAAGGGGGCCCGCGTTCAATCGAAGCTGAAGTTCTTCGGTGTACTGCTCGTTCGTGGCAGTGGGATTTAGTACGCCCAGGAGAGGAAGATTGGTCGCATCCAAATCCCAAGCCCTTCGACTCGTGGTGTGCAAATAGCTGGCCACATTCTTCACGGCAAACATATCGTTTATCTTTAAATTTGCCGTGTCTATCGCACCGTAAGTCTTCAAAAATGCTTCAGCGTACGGAAATTCCCCAAGCACATCGCGGATACCTAGGGCCTGCTGCGCGGCGAGTTGCGGCGCTAGTAGCGGAGCGAGCGGCCCCGGAGAAATGGTTGTGATCGGGGCACTGTTGCCATTTTCGCTTTGCTGCGACCACTGAACGAGCATCGTATTGTCAAACCTATCGTTCGGCTGAAACTTCAAGATGCCGCGAATGTTTTGCTGATTCTGATTGTCGAGCTTCATCCCCGTTGCGACATCGGTGGTGTAGCCCGCCCGGTTAAGGCTTTGACCTGCCAGTCGGAAAGTAAGCTGGTCGCCGACGATCGGACCGCCAACACCGAATTCGGCGTCAACTCGACCAAAGTTGCCGGCGCGCACGTCGGCGTAGCCGTTGAACGTATTCGATGGCATGGTCGGTGTGAAAAGCACCGCTCCGCCTGAGGTGTTTCTGCCGAACAACGTGCCTTGCGGACCTTTGAGGACCTGCACATCCGCCACGTCAAAGATCGCTTGGCTGAAGTTGGCTACTTCATCGAAATAGGGGATCACGCCGGGACCGGACCCGAACGTTGAACCTTGCCCGCGGATCGAATACGTCACCGCACCCGTATTCGCAGCGGTGTTCATAATGCTTAAGCCCGGGGCGACCCGCGCCAGATCGTTGGCTGTATTGACACCTTGATAGTTCAGCTGTGTGCTATTGAGGTCGACGACCGAGATTGGTACGTCCTGTACATTTTCAGAGACTCTACGGGCGGTCACGATGACCTCATCCATTTGCCCCGCAGATGGTGATGACGTGGCGGTCGACGGGCTGGCGGCGAACTGCGCCCATGCCGGCGCCGTGAGACAGATTGCGGCGAACAGCCCAGCAACTTCAGTCCAGCGCCTCGCGCGTTTGCCCGTCGAATTACGAATTTCTAGTTGATGCATGCGACCTCTCCCCTCTTGTTCGGCCGTCACAGCTGACACGCGTCTACGCCTGTTTTGCGCTTGTTACGCGCTTGTTGTGGTCCAATGTTATACACATTGCCTTAAACTGTGCAATAGTAAACTTAA
>DATHKV010000061.1:0-25750 GCA_035488895.1 Steroidobacteraceae bacterium | reverse complement strand
ATGGCTGCACCGCGATCCTTAGATTCCACATACCATTCTGAAGTCTCGATGACGGTTGCGAGGCTCGGGCGGCTGTCGTGCTCGTCGATATTAAGGACGTGCTCCGCCCGGTCGCTGTTGGGATTGAGATCAAACGCCGGTGCCAGGCGCCAGCCGGAAGCCGTCAACAGAAATCCATGGTTTCTCAAATGATCATCGCGGTTGCCAATGGCGACGTTGAATGCGACCCGCCGGAAGAGCTGTTCGAGATCGGAAGCGATATGATCCTTGGCGCCATGCGCCTGCAGAAACTCCGCGAGATCAAGATAGCTTGTCCCTTCGCTCTGATCCTTACGCAGAAGTGCCATCGCGGAAGCATAGAAGCGCCTGCGAGCGGCCGCTCGATCGAAGCGCCGCACGCAGAAGGTATGGTAGTCGCCGTGGAAGCGACGCAACTCCGATTGCGCTACGTCGATTCCAGTCCTCGCCGCAAGTTGTTGCGCGAGAGCTTCCCAGGCCCCGACATCGCGTGTGTCGTCGGCGGCCGGAAACTTCGCGATCCACAAACTGCCGTTAGTTTCCGAGAAGCTCGCTTTTGGTCGCGCGCCGCCTAAAGAGGCGCCGGGGGCGACGAGAACCTTGAGCCACTGCCGCAGAGCCTGAAGATCATCAATCCGCTTCGCGGAAATTTCACGTGCCACGAGCTCTAGTTCCTTGAGACTCGCAACCGGCGGCACGGTGAGAGCCTCGTGCGCGAGGAAGGCCTCCTCTTCGGGACGGCGGAAACGGAGCGCGCCTTGGCGGCTCCCGTCCTCGACGCCTAGGAGAAAGTCCCAGGCATAAAGCGTCTTTGGTTTTCGGCTCTCATCTTTCGCTGCAAGGGCTTCTCGGCGCTTCATGAGAGTCTGGCCCCAGCGATCGGGTGCCGAATCGTCGAAGACGCGAAAATTACCCGCCTCGGCGTTTGGGAAGTAGGTCCCTTCACCCAATGACAGATCTGGGTCTAAGGCAAAGGCCTGTGAATTCTTGAGCCACTCGGGCTCGTAGACGAAGCGCAGCGTGCCGCGATCATGAGTGAGGGTGCCTACCCGCGTGCGCTCGAGAAAGTCCGCATCGAGCCACACTTCCACTTGGTCCGTCATGGTGCGCGCTCATTGAGATTCGATGGCTGCGCGCGCGCGCTGCTGCGACGGCGGCGCACCGGGAGCGCTTGGTCTTGAAGGAGCCGACCGGCCTTATCGTCGCGTGCTAGCGCGTCGAGGTCGCTCTCAAGTCCGAGCACCGCGAGAATTCGAAGTAGGGTGCCGAGTGCGATTGCGGGGCTTCCCGCCTCGGCGCGAAACAGCGTCATCCGTGAGATGCCCGCGCGCTGACAGGTCACTTCGATCGATAGTTTTCGGCGCAAGCGGGCGAGCCGCAAGCGCTCGCCGAGCGCTGCAAGGACACGCTTTTGACCGGGGTAGAGGGGCGACCGTTTTGCTGGCATGTATCACAATATAGGCTAATACATCAAGAAAGTCTATAACGTGATACTAATAAGCGCGTAATAGACCAGATTTTCCGAAATATTGTTCCAATAAGGTATCTTAAAATGGACTTTAAACCACTTTAGGTCCATTTTATGAGACCTTGTGAAATCGACGAAAAACAAAGCAATTCTGCCGCTACGCCTGCGGCGGGGCATTGCCAAGCTCGGCGCTGACATTTCCATAGCGCGACGTAAGCGCTCCTTGACCATTGGCATGATGGCCGAGCGAATTGGCGTTCATAAAAATACCTACCTGAAAGTCGAGAAAGGCGATCCGACTGTCTCCTTCGGAATCTACGCCATGACCCTTTTTGTCTTGGGTCTATCTGAGGCACTCACGGCTCTAGCCGATCCCGGCCGAGATGACACCGGCCTCTTACTCGACGCAGACCACTTGCCGAAACGCGTCCGTCCGCCTAAGGAACCTCAAGCATTATGAAGTGCACGATCGGCGTGTTTCTCGATGACGCCAGGCGTCGCATTGGCACGCTTCCCTTTGACAGCCAAGGCGCACGCCAAAGTGGCCGCGGCCCGATTCCCCGGATCGACCCGTTTTGGCTAGGCGTAGGCGTTTATGCCACATGTTGCATATAAATGCGAGATATGGCATAATGTGTTCGTGAAACCGGTAGTCTGGATGGGCGGAAGCAGGGAGGACGTAAGACGGTTTCCGGAAACCGCGCAGGATTCATTGGGGCTTTGAATTGTACCGGGTCCAGTATGGGTTCGATCCGAAGGATTGGAAGCCCATGACGGGTATCGGTGCCGGGGTGAAGGAAATTCGCCTGCGAGATGAAGCCGAAATTTTCCGAATGATCTATCTCGCTACGCGTCCTGAAGGAGTGTATGTGTTGCACTGTTTCCCAGAAGAAGTCCCAAAGGACAAGGCCTTCGGATTTGGATCTAGCAATGAAACGATTTAAAGCGATTGCAAGGTGAAGTTATGAGAGTCAAGAAGGATGTGGACAGTGAACATGGCCCTCGTCATGTGACGGCGGCGGGGCGCAGTGTCTTTTACGATCTTTTCCCTGCCGAAAAGGCGGCCGAGATGGAGATGCGCGCGAACCTGTTGATGGGCTTGGAGCATTGGCTGGAGAAGAGCCGCATGACGCAAGCTGAGGCCGCCAAGGTACTTGGAGTGACTCAAGCACGCGTGTCGGATCTGAAGCGAGGCAAGATCGACCGATTCAGCATGGACTTGCTGGTACGGTTGGCAGCGCGCGCCGGACTCAAGCCAAAGCTGAGACTCGCCGCGTAAGATGGGGCAATCGTCTCGCTTCCTGTAGTGGCGCTTGGCGACATGGCGCGCGTTTGCTGTAGTCACTTTTGTACCACCACAAACAGATATTGGTCGCCTTGCAAAGGGATTAACCGCGTTTGGCATTCGCAAGACATTGATTGATAAGACTCACGTCGCAGATCTCTGAATTCGTAATGCGTGGGTCAGGGGTTCGAATCCTCTTTGCGGCACCAGAAAAATACTAATGTAATCAATTGTGTAAGATTATTTTCTAGATTCTAATTCAATCCGTTTTTTCCTTTGATTCCCTTCGAGAAACAATCGGACCGTTGCCATCTTTGCCTTTCGCGTGCCGCGTCGTAGCGAATCCCTGTGCTAGATTTAGTGGTCAGATCTAGGCACGCGATGTGCCCCACGTCTTGCTGCCGCGGGCCTTGAATTCATATGGACGCGAATGTTCCGTATTGTCCGCTGAAGTACAGTAACGGATCGCCCTTTTCGGTGGCCGCTGCCTCGACCAGGCCCACTACGATCGCGTGGTCTCCGCTCAGGATAATTTGCGACGTCAGACACTCGATTTTCGCCAATGCGTGTGGAATCAGCGGCACGTGCAGGATTTGCCCGTGATCGAACGTCGTGCGCTCGCTCTTCTCGCGGCCTTTTCTCGCAAACAAGGCAGCAATATCGGATTGATGGCTCGCGAGAACGCTAATGCCGAACGCCTTGCCGGAAACAATTGAGGCATAGCTATCCGCATTGTGCTGGAGGGCAAACATGACCATGGGTGGATCGAACGACAGCGTCACGAAAGAAGACGCGGTCAAACCGACGACGGCATCAGTCTGCGCATCGAATGCAGCCGCTATGCAGACCGCTCCCGCAGTCGAGCGGCCAATCTGCTTATACATATCCCCCAGTATCGGCATCCGACGATCTCCTCCAGGTTATCGAGAGGATTGCGAGACGAGTCGACCGGTGGCCCAATGCGAGAGCTCGATCATATGACGGCCGATTCTCTCCATCATCCGCTGATCGTGCTGGCCGCTGAACATGATTCCAGAGAGTCCATATCTGATTTCGCCGAGCTTATCGACAATCACGACGGCGACGGTACTCACGCCCCGCGCGAAATAACCCGTATCGATTCCGTAGCCAAGTCGTCTCGCTTGCTCGACCTGGGCGACGTAGTCGCGGAACGAGAGAGGTGTCTGCCACCGCAATTTCTCGAAACTCTCCTTGAGTGCTTGATGAGACGGATTCATCCGCGCCGCGATGGCGCGGCCGACCGCGCCGACATACATGGGAAGCCTTTGGCCTATTGCCATATGAATGCGCATCTGGCCGTCTCCTTCTGCGAAGCCGATCAATGCCATCCGCGACCGGGGGAGAATGCGCCAGAGTCCGATCGCCATCGAACGTGTTTGCGCACTTTCCTCGAGCCGAGAGCGGATGATCGCGTATGCCTGCGAAGGGTCGAGCGCGCGTTGCGCTACGGCGATCGCGCCGCTGCCGAGCGAGTACCTCTTACTGTGATCGTCGATCGAAGCGAAATCCTGGGCGACCAGAGCCTTCATCATCTTGAAGCAGGAACTCGGCGCCATCGACACCGCGCGGGCGATGGAATTGACTCCCATGGGTTCATCCGCGTCCGCGAGCAGGCGGAGTATCGCTGCCATCGAGGCAACCGGGCCGCGCTTGGACGCGGTGCTCATCCCGCTTGTGTCGACAGCCGTGGAAGCGCTACTCAAGGTTGCCTCCCACGTTATAGCGATCGCGCAATGATCAGTTTCATGATTTCATTCGAGCCGCCATAGATGCGATAGGCTCGAGCGTCCTTGTACATCTCCGCGATCGGGTATTCCAGCATATAGCCGTATCCGCCAAATAACTGCAAACAGGTATCAATGACCCTGGCCTGAGTCTCCGTAATCCAATACTTGGCCATGGACGCAGTCGCCGCATCCAGCGTGCCCGCCAGCAGTTGCTGTGTGCAATGATACAAGAACACTTTGGCGATGGTCGCTTCAGTCTTGCATTCGGCCAGCTTAAACTGCGTGTTCTGAAATTCAATGACCGGAGCACCGAACGCATGCCGCTCGCGTACATACGCTAGCGTGACTTCGAGCGCAGCTTCGATCATTCCCATGGCTTGCCACGCGATCACCATCCGCTCCTGCGGCAGCTTATTCATCAGCATGGAGAAGCCGCGTCCTTCGACGCCGCCCAATAAATTCTCCGCAGGAATGCGCATGTCGGAAAAGAACAATTCTGTGGTGTCACGTCCTTCCTGGCCCAGCTTTTTCAGGAGCCTCCCGCGTGAAAAGCCTTCGACCTTGTCCGTCTCGACGACGAAAAGCGAAATGCTTTTTGCCCCGGCCGCGGCGTCCGTCTTTGCGGCAACTATGATCAGAGAGGCATGCAGTCCATTTGAAATGAAAGTCTTTTGACCGTCGATGACGTAATGGCTGCCGTCCCGCCGTGCGCATGTCTTCATCGCCTGCACGTCCGAGCCCGATCCTGGCTCCGTCATGGCGATGGCGAGGATAGTCTCTCCCGTGACGACTGCTGGCAGCCACCGGCGCCTTTGTTCCTCGTTGGCATACTGCACGATATAGGGAGCTACCACCGCGTTATGCAGCGGCAATGCAAAATTGAGGGCATGTTTGACGCCAAGTCGCTCGATCAGCAGCGCTTCATATCTAAAGTCCGCTCCCGCGCCCCCATAGGCCTCCGGAATCGAGACGCCGAGTATCCCGGCTCGACCCGCCTTGAGCCACACGTCCTTGCCAACGGCCCCTTCGTGCCGCCAGTGCGCGGTCTCATGTGGACTTGCGTGCTCATCCAGGAATCGGTCTACGGCACCTTCGAAGATTCGCAATTCATCGGAATCCATGAACGGCGGCCGTGCGACATCGAGTACGCTCACGGATGATTCCCATGTGCATCTCGGTATTTACGCGGGGGACGTCCGTAAGTGGCCTTGAAGCGGCGGCTGAAATGTGCGGCGCTTTTGAACCCGGACATGAACGCGACCTCGCGAATCGAGTAGTTGCGCGTCGCCGACGAGATTAAAAGGTCACGCGCCTTGGGAAGGCGGCTTCGCCACAGAAGTTCAGAATAGGACTTGCCGTTGGCTTTGAGTATGTGGCGCAGATAGCGGGTGGAGATCCCGCAACTAGCAGCTACCTTGGCATACGACAGATTCGGGTCGGCGAGATTCATTGCGATGAACTCCTCGATGTCGGCCAACCGACGGTCCACGAGTCCTGGACGCCGGCAAGTGTCTGGTCGAATCCCGATGTTCTCGCCAATTGCGGCGAGCAGCACCTCAGTCAACGATGTGGCCGTCTTAAGATTGAGAACTTCGCCCTTTTCCACGAGCAGAGAAAGCAGGCTCTGGGTGAGGTTACCGGCGGTCGAGTTGAGCGCAAATGACTCATTTAGACGCTCGGCTCCCGGCAAATGCGTTGCGAACAGATCCGGAGGAACGATGATCTGCAGTGACTCATGAACACCGTATTTATCGACCAGCATCTTCATCTGAAACGGCGCGTTGGAATCGAGGATTCCGGCATCCCCCGCATCGACGACACAACCTCCGCCGGAACGGAGAATGTGCAACGAACCACGCCGGATGACCCAGATGACTTTCACGCCCACCTTGTTGGCGCGTATGTCGTGCCAAGAACGCCGGTAGGTCAGCGGCATGTCAGCGTTGAAATGTGTCAGCGAGAGGGGAGATCCCAGCGCTTTGCTGACGCTGGCCTCAGGGGAGACTGCCGGGTCGAACTCAAGGCGGCCTGAGAAGAGTTCACGCACAATTGTGGCGTCGACCGACCGCCACGCATCGATCGGACCACTGCGCGAGCAGTAAGCAAGAACTTGCATCGATTCCCCCACCGAAAGCAGGGCTCGCATAAAGCGGGGCCCTGCAGCCGCACACTTCTATGGCACGCAGACTATCAATAACAGGTAGCAAAGGGAATAGTCATTCCCCCGGGGGAATAATGCGCGTTTGCGTTGGAGACGGCCGATACCGGGAGTTGACCGCAACGGCACAGCCGCTTGACTGTCGCCTCCCGGATGCGCCAGCGGAGGCACTTTGGGATATCGTCGGATGCGCGTTTCGGAGATGAATTCAAATGCATAACAATCCCGTCCTAGTCGATATCGTGCGCTCGCCCATGGCACGCGGGAGACAGGGCGGGGCACTTGCGGAAATGCATCCGGCGGATCTTTTGTCCCAGACCATCGTCAGTCTTCTCGAGCGCAACCATTTCGACGCGGGGACGGTGGATGACGTCATCATCGGTTGTGTAAGCCAGGCGGGCGAGCAGGCCGTACCTCTGGGTCGTACCGCATGGCTGGCGGCGGGGCTTCCGCAGCATGTGCCGTCGACCACGGTGGAGCGCCGCTGCGGGTCGAGCCAACAGGCCATTCATTTCGCTGCGCAGGGCATCGTCGCGGGCGCCTATGACATTGCAATCGCGGGCGGCGTTGAATCCATGAGCCGCGTACCCATGGGCACTGCACGCATGGGCGCGGAACCGCATGGTGCAGCCTTCAACGCCCGTTTTCCGAGTGGTTTGGTCGGGCAGGGCATTTCCGCAGAGCTCATCGCGGCGCGCTGGCAGATTAGCCGGGAGGAGATGGACGAATACTCGGCTCGTTCGCACCAGCTCGCCGAGCTAACCCGCCAGTCCGGAGGCTTTGACAGGGAGATCGTACCGATTCACACGCCCACCCGCTTGATTACCCAGGATGAGACCATCCGCGCGGCGACTACCAACGTCAGTTTGGCCGCGTTGAAAACGGCCTTCGAGGACGAACGAATGGCCGACCGCTTCCCTGAGATCAAGTGGAGCATTACGGCCGGGAATTCCTCTCAGATTACGGATGGCGCGGCGGTCGCACTGATCATGAGCGAGGCTGTTGCCAACCGTCTTGGCCTTAAGCCGCGCGCTCGATTCGTGGCGTTCGACGTGATTGCCGATGATCCGCTCTTGATGTTGACCGCACCCATCCCAGCCACTCAACGCATCCTGAGGAAGGCAGGCAAGACGATAGACGATATCGATCAGTTCGAAGTGAACGAGGCATTTGCGCCGGTGCCTCTTGCTTGGCTGCGCGAATTGAGAATCGATCCGCAGCGCCTCAACCCGCGCGGCGGCGCGATTGCGCTCGGCCATCCGCTCGGCGCATCCGGTGCACGCCTGATGTGTTCGCTGGTGAACGGACTCGAGCAAACCGGCGGTCGTTTTGGGTTGCAGACGATGTGCGAGGCGGGCGGACAGGCGAACGCGACCCTCATTGAGCGCATGTAAGGAGAGACTACGATGCAGATTGCGAATTGTGCGGTGGTCGTTACCGGTGGAGCGTCGGGGCTGGGACGGGCGACCGCGGAACGGTTGACCAGACAGGGCGCACATGTCGTGATCGCCGACCTGCCCGTGTCGGACGGCGAACTGGTGGCCCGGGAGATGGGTGGGCAAACACGCTTTGTTGCGGCGGATGTCACGAGCGAAGCCGATATGGCGGGGGTGTTCGATGCGGCGGAATCGCTCGGCACGCTGCGGGCCGTGGTTCACTGCGCCGGGAGAGGTGGTCCGCTGCGGGTGGTCGACAAACAGGGCTTTCCAGGATCGCTCGAGCATTATGAGGCGATCGTTCGCGTGAACCTCATCGGCAGCTTTAATGTCCTTCGACTGGGTGCCGCGCGGATGGCAAAAACCGAAATGGTGGACGGCGAGCGTGGTGTCGTCGTTTTGACCGCCTCGGTCGCCGCCTTCGAAGGTCAGATCGGCCAGATACCGTACGCTTCCTCGAAAGCCGGGATCGTGGGGATGACCATTGTCGCGGCGCGCGATCTCGCCGGCCGCCAGATCCGCGTCTGCACCATCGCTCCGGGGACATTTGATACGCCCATCCTCGCCAGGGTGTCGCGCGAAATTCGTGAATCGTTGGAAAGGACAACGCCGCACCCGGCGCGGCTGGGCCGCCCGCCGGAGTTCGCGATGCTCGCGGCCCACATCATCGAAAACCCCATGCTCAATGGCGAAACGATCCGCTTGGATGGCGCCATCCGCATGCCGCCGCGCTAGAGCGCGGACGCGCGCAATCAAGAGCGGTCGAATCGCGGTGGACGCTTGGCCAGGAATGCGTCGACTGCTTCGGAATGGTCGTCGGTCGTGTGGCAGATGGCTTGAGCGGCGGCAGACAGCTCGAGTATGGCCGAGAGCGAACTCGTCTGTGCCTCGCGCATAAGCCTTTTCGTCATTCGTACCGCCGCGACCGGGTTGCCGGCGATGCGCGCCGCCAGCGCGTTGGCCGCCCCCAGCAGTTCCGAGTCCGGTACCACCTGAGTTACCAGGCCGCAGGCGAGGGCTTCGCGCGAGGTTATGGTATCCCCGGTGAAGGCAAGTTCGCAGGCCTTGGAGAAGCCGATCAGTCTCGTCAGCAGCCACGCGCCGCCGTCACCGGGGACAATCCCGAGTTTCACGAAGCTCTCTGCAAATTTGGCGCTTTCGGCGGCGATGCGGATGTCGCACATACAGGCGAGGTCGCACCCGGCGCCGATCGCGGGCCCGTTCACCGCCGCAATCACCGGTACTTCGATCCGGTCGAAAAGTCGCGGGAGTCGTTGGATGCCCTGGCGGTAGTTTCGCCTCGTGTTGACCGCCGACGAATCCACCAGACCGCCGCCCGCGCGCATGGCTTTGATGTTGCCGCCCGTTGAGAATGCGGAGCCGGCGCCCGTGAGTATCACACAACGAACCGAGGTGGCGGCATCGGCAGCCTCGATCTCCGCGCATAGTGCATCGACCACAGCAAGATCGGAGATCGGATTGCGCTGTTCAGGCTGATTGAGCGTGAGCGTGACGACTCCATTGTTGTCGGAGCGAAGCACCAGTGCAGTCGGGGTCATGGTTCGGTCCTCTTTAGTGGGCAGTTTCCGGCCCGGCCGCAAGGAGTGATCGCACGAATTCGACGGCGGTCGGCTCCTTTGATTGCAGACGACGTTGACCGATGTGTTTCTGCCAATACGCTTCGGAGCCGAAACTGATCTGCCATCGGGCCAGGCGGCGAGTATATAGCTGCAGATCATGCGCTTCGCTGATCCCCATGGCGCCATGTACGGCATGGGCGATGCTCGCGCAGACCCTTGCCGACTCATTAGCAACCGATTTGGCAATTGCCACCCGCCCACCATCGAGGATGAGCTCGGATCCGACTAAGCCAATGCGCGCCGCAACCTGGGCGGACACACTCCTCTCCGCGAATACGCTCAATTGTTGCTGGATTACTTGAAACTTGCTCAATGTGCGGCCAAATTGCTGCCGCTCGTTCACCTGAGTCAGCGACATGGCGAGCAGCCGCTGTATCGCACCGGCCATGTTGGCCGCCGTGATCGCCGCGGACCAGTGCAATAGATCGACGTGAGCGAGCGTAAATTGCAGCAGCGGCGTCGCGTCCAGCATGGGACTTGCGCTCCACATTCGGAATGGATCGGCGTCGCGTTCTTCGAGTTTGATCGGCAATAGACGGAATTCAGCGTCGCGCTGCACCAGCGCCAGTGATGTCGAGTCGCCTGACGGACCGAGGGTCGAGCGAAGCTTCCCGCCGGGTGCCGACGGCCATAGGATAATGGTCCTGCCGCGAGGCGGCTGTGCATCGGATGCGGCGATCAATGCGCGCGCCACCATCGTCTCTGCGAAGGGAATCGGCAGCAAGTATTCCCCTGCGGCGAAAAACAGTTGTACTACGTCGGCGATGGAGAGTCCGGAGCCTCCCTTGGACTCGGGAACCAGAGCATCCAGAAATCCGGATTCATCGACTTCGTGAACAATATGGGCAGCAGCGCCGTCTGCCTCGGCGCGGCGGACCGCCTCGGGCGGAGATATCTGCCCGAGGAGGCGGACAAAGCTATCGAGAAGCAGGTTGTCCATGGCCGTCAGCGGAGGCCCAACCCGCGCGCAATCATTCCACGCAGGATCTCCCGCGTTCCGCCACGCAGTGAGAAGGCGGGGCTTATCTGCATGAGATAGGCGAGCGTCCGCGTGAGCTCATCGTCAGGCTGGGCATCGGGATCTGCGGCCACGGCGTCGGCGATCTCCTGCGGGATGGATTGCTCGAATTCGGTGCCCAGATCCTTGAGCAGCGCCGCCTCGAGCAGAGGACTGTCTCCATTGGCAAGCCGCTGTGTGATGGCCAGGCACATCTCGCGTAGCACCGCCAGGCGAGCAATGAGCCTGCCCAGACGTACTTCGTGCGGTTCCGAGGAAGCGCGGCAGACGCGATGGGTCCACAGATCGAGCAGGATGAGGCTGGAATAAATGCGCTCAGGGCCGCTGCGCTCGAACGCGAGTTCCGCATTGGTCTGCGCCCATCCCTGACCCGCTTCGCCCACCAGTGCGTCGGCGCTGAGCTGCACGTCCTGGAAAAAAACTTCGCTGAAATGCTCATCGCCGCACAGATCCATGATCGGTTTGATGGAAATTCCGGGCAGAGAGAGGTCAATGACGAACTGGGACAATCCCTGCTGCCGATCGTCAGCCGTTCCAGACGTTCGGACGAGGGCCAACATATAGTGCGATTTGTGCGCGTAGGTCGTCCAGACTTTCGAGCCATTCAACAACCATCCCGTGTCGGTTCTGGTCGCCTTGGTTCTCACGCTCGCTAAATCCGATCCGGCATTCGGTTCGCTCATGCCGATGCAAAAAAAAATCTCTGCCCGACAAATTCGAGGCAGATAGAATTGCCGCTGTTCCTCCGTCCCGTAGCGCAGAATGAGGGGCGCACTTTGACGGTCGCCGATCCAGTGCGCGGCAACGGGCGCCCCGGCGACCAGCAATTCTTCGACTAACACAAAGCGCGAGAACGCGTCGAGCCCTGCGCCGCCATAGCGTTTCGGGAGCGTAAGTCCCAGCCAGCCGCGTTCCGCCAGGCTTCGGCTGAACTTTGCATCGAAGGCGGACCATGTCCTTGCGCGTACATGCGGCGGTTGGCCAGGCAATGCTGCCCCCAAAAAGGACTTCACCTGGGCGCGGAAGTCCTCCGCAATGGCCGGAATAATCGCGCGCGAGAATGCCTCGGTGAGGGCGATCATCGACCCGCCTCGGCGCGTACCCCCAGAATCTCGTCCAGGACATCGTCGCTGATGTCCCAGTTCTTGAGCGCCTGGCGAGTATCGCGCACGATGGGAGCGGGGGGCCACTGAATGCGGGTCGGGGTCTCAGAGAAGCGCGGAGCGGGGGCCGGCTGGACGACGCCCGCGACCTCGACGAAGGTGCCGCGCGCGCGATTGTGAGGATGTGCCGAGGCCTCCTCCAGCGACAGCACCGGCGCGAAGCAGGCGTCCGTATGTTCCAATATTTCGCACCATTCCTGCCGCGTGCGCGTCGCGAAGACCTCTTGCAATGTTTGCCGCATATCGCGCCACGAAGTGCGGTTCATCTGCGGCTGCGGCAATCGGTCTGCCGAGTCCGTTTTTTCCAATAGGAGGTTATAGAATTTCGGCTCGAGTGCGCCGATCGATATCCATGTGGCATCGGCGCAGCGGTAGGTATCGTAAAATGGAGCGCCCCCGTCGAGTAGATTGGCGCGGCGGCGATCCACCCAGCTTCCGGCAGCGTGCAGCCCGTAGAAATAGGACATTAGATAGGCGGCGCCATCCGTCATCGCGGCATCGATGACCTGGCCTTTGCCGCCTGCGTGCGCGTGAATGATTCCCGCAAGAATACCGGCCACGAGCATCATGGCGCCTCCGCCGTAGTCGGCGGCGAGATTCAGCGGAGGAATCGGCCTGTCCTCCGTGCCAATGGCATGCAAGGCGCCGCTCAGCGACAGATAGTTGATGTCATGACCGGCGTAGGGGGCATAGGGGCCGGATTGACCCCAGCCGGTCATGCGGCCGTAGACGATGCGCGGATTGCGAGCGAGCACAATCTCCGGACCTAAGCCCAGTCTTTCCATGACCCCGGGCCGATTGCCTTCGAAAACGACTTCCGCGCGCTCGCATAGTTTCAGGCACACATCAACGGCCTGCGGCTCCTTGAGGTCGAGTTCAACGGTCAACCGGCCGCGGGCGTCGAAACGCTCCGGTGCAGGGTCGGGCGCTCCCTTGCGTTCGACACGCAGCACGGTGGCACCCATGTCGGACAGCATCATGCCGACAAACGGGCCGGGTCCGATGCTCGCAAATTCGAGAACTCTGATTCCTGTCAGCGGACCGTCAGTCATATCGCTACCGTAGCACGCGCCAACGGACTTGAATTTGTCTCCCACGGCAACGCTGATTGCCTGCCGCCGAATTGAGGCGCTAAAGACATGGGAATGCCGCTTCGCGACGTTGTCGCGGACTCTTACCGGGAGCACGCTTACGGTATCCAGCGGAAGGTGGGGACATGAGAGCGGAGATGAATCTAGATGGCTTTTGAAATGGTCCGTCTCGACGTGGCGGCCGGGGTTGCCACCCTCATTCTCGATCGGCCGGACCGGTTGAATTCGGCGCCACCGCAAATGTTCGACGAGATCGCACAGGCACTCGATCATTTGAACGGTGCGCGCGCGCTCGTGATCACAGGCGCCGGACGTGCGTTTTGCTCCGGCGCCGACCTGGGCGATCGCAAGGACGCGGATTCGTCGTCGCCGGGAGACTTTGCATATGGCGCGCTTGCACGGCACTACGCACCCACGCTTCTGAAACTCTCCAGGCTGGGTGTGCCCATCATTTGCGCCGTCAATGGGCCGGCGGCGGGCATCGGATGTTCGATTGCTTTGGTCGGTGATTTGGTGATTGCCGGAAAATCCGCATATTTTCTAGAAGCGTTCGTGAATATCGGGCTCATCGCCGACGGCGGTGCATCGTGGATGCTGCCGCGGCTCGTTGGAAAGGCGCGCGCTGCCGAAATGATGCTGCTGGGTGAAAGGATTACGGCGGAAAGGGCGGCCCAATGGGGCCTTATATACAAATGCGTGGAAGATGCAGAGCTTTTGAACGAAGCGCGTGCACTAGGCGAACGGCTCGCCAATGGCCCGACGGCGGCGTTACGCCTCATCCGTCAAACTCTGGCCGCATCGCTCGAAACGAATTTTGCCGCCGCGCTTGCGCTCGAGGCCGAAGGGCAGCGGGAGGCGGCTAATACGGCCGATGCGGCAGAGGGCAAGCAAGCGTTCCGCGAGAAGCGCAAGCCCGCATTCAAGGGGAGGTGACATGGGCGTAAAATTCGATCTGAATGACGGGGTCGCGCTGCTCACCATCGACCGACCGCAGGCACGCAATGCCATCGACGGTGCCACGGCGCTGGCCATGTCGGAATTGATTCAGCGAGTGAACTCTGACCGAGATATCCGGGTCGCCGTCCTGACAGGATCCGGCGGCCACTTTTGTGCCGGCATGGATTTGAAGGCCTTCCTGCGCGGAGAAGTGACGCGCCTGCCGGAAGTGGGGTTTGCCGGCGTCACTCAGGCGAGGATCTGCAAGCCGCTGATCGCTGCCATCGAAGGATACGCATTGGCCGGCGGATTCGAGATCGCGCTCGCCTGCGACTTGATAGTTGCCGCGGAAGACGCCAAGTTCGGACTGACCGAGGTCAAGCGTGGCCTAGTTGCCAATGCCGGAGGGCTGGTTCGTTTACCGAGGCAGCTTCCCAGGAAAATTGCGTCGGAGCTGGTTTTGACCGGCGAAATCTATCCGGCGTCGCTGCTGTCCCAACATGGACTTATCAATCGCCTGGTGCCGAGCGGGGAAGCGCTCAATGCAGCCCTGGGGTTGGCCCGACACATCGCGGCAAACGGTCCGCTCGCGGTGGCAGTCAGTAAGCAAGTATTGAGCGAAAGCCAGGACTGGCCCTCTACGGAGATGTTCGATCGACAAAATTTGCTGACGGCGCCCGTATTCAAATCGGCCGACGCGCGAGAGGGCGCCAGGGCTTTTGCCGAGAAGCGCACACCGATTTGGCGCGGCGAGTAGACAAAGGGCATGACGATCTCGGTGACCTCGGTTTCGCTCGAGCTCGCGCCTGGCGGGGCAGCTAATTAAAGTTCCGTGCGCCTTGACGGCAATACACGATGTCGTGTATTGTTGAGGCACTTCGCTGCGATGGTCACGCGTCGCTTGCCATCTCATTGAGGAAATTCAGATGTCCGATTGCGAAGCAGCATCGCTTCGGCCATTGGCGCCGTTCGTAAAGATCGCCGCCGACGGCAAACCCTATCTTGAAGGGTGGAAATGCACGGCCTGCGGCGAAGTCCTGGCAGTCGGCGGCCGTCGCGCGTGCCCGAAATGCGCGGCACCAGGTACGTTGATATCGATTCGACTCGCGGAGTACGGCAGACTCTACACTTACACGGTCGTTCATCGCAGCATGCCCGGAGTAGCAACGCCTTTTGTGGCCGCCCTTGTTGATCTGGACGGGGGAGGCGCTATCAAGGGCACCCTGATCGGATTGGACTCCGCTGCAATCCGATTCGACATGCCATTGCAGGTGCAGTTCGAGACGTTGATCGCCACGGGGGAGAATACTGCACGGCACGTCAGACACTTTTTCACCGCATCAGCGGACGGACGCGAGGCGAAAGGATAGCAGCGATGAGCGACGTGTATGTGATTGGGACGGACATGATTCGATTCGGCCGCTTTCCGGATCGTAGTGTGGAGGACATGGGTGCCGAGGCCGCATTGCTGGCGTTAAAGGACGCGGAACTGGGAATTCGTGACATGCAGGCGCTCTACTGCGGCAACATGGGCGAAGCCAATCGCAGCGTTGGCCAGCGAATCATGCAGCATCTCGGCCAGACCGGGATTCCGGTGGTCAACACCGCCAACGCTTGCGCGTCCGGCGCCACCGCGTTCCGCGAGGGGTGGATCGCCATCAAATCGGGGCTATATGACTTGGTGTTGTGCGTCGGCGTCGAGCAGATGGGGCGTGGTCTATTGGGCGCCGGCGCCTCCTATGCCGGAGTACCGACCGAGGGGCTCGTAGGCTCCGGAACGATGCCGTCCATGTTCGCGTCGCTAGGAATGGAACATACGCGTAAATATGGCACCACCCTGGAGCAGTTCGCGAAAGTATCGGTGAAGAACCATCATCACTCGACCATGAACGACAAGGCCATGTACCGGTTCGAGACGCCGATCGAGCAAGTCATGGACGCGGAGATGATTTCATATCCGTTGACCAAGCTGATGTGTTCGGTCAACGTCGATGGCGCTGCGGCGGCCATCGTCTGTTCCGAGCGCAAGATGAAGCAGTTGGGCCTCATGGCGCGCGCCGTCCGCGTCCGGGCCTCGATTCTGCAAAGCGATCCCTACACGCCGCATAACCTGGCAATGATGGATTTCAACACGGTCACCCGGCTCGCAGCGGGCGCGGCCTACGAAATGGCGGGCGTGGGTCCCGACGACATCGAGCTCATCGAACTGCATGATTGTTTCGCCACTGCGGAGCTGATGCACTATGAAAACCTGGGAATCTGCGCCGATGGAGACGCGGGCGCATTGATCGACAGCGGCGAGACCCGACTGGGCGGCCGTATCCCGGTCAATGTCTCAGGCGGACTGTTGTCGAAGGGGCATCCCCTGGGAGCCACCGGGATCGCCAATATCTATGAAGTGGCGACCCATGTGCGCCGCGAGGCCGGAGCCAGGCAGGTGCCGGGCGCCCGCATCGGCATGACCCATGTCGTGGGGGCGGGCAGCTCGTGCGCCGTCCACATTCTCGAAAAGGCATAACCGCTTTCTCATTGGCTCGGGACAATCATGGCTGTACATCTGGAAGTCGAAGGGCAGGTGGCCACGATCACAATCGACCGGCCGGCGGTTTGCAACGCGATCGATCAAGCGACTGCACATGAAATTTCGGTGTCGCTCGGCAAAGCCGACGTCGATCCCAACATTCGCGTGATCCTGATAACCGGCGCCGGCGGATATTTTTGCGCAGGCATCGAGGTCGAGGCGTTCCTGCGCGGAGATCTCTTTCATTCTCCGATCAATGGATTCGCCGGGGTGACGAAGCGCGTGCTGAAGAAACCGCTGATTGCAGCCGTGGAGGGAGTTGCCATGGCCGGCGGTTTCGAAATCGCGCTCGCCTGCGACTTGATTGTTGCGGCCGAGGACGCGCAATTCGGCCTCACCGAGCCTCGATCGGGTCTCGCTCCCGAAACAGTTGGATTGGACCGATTGTCCCGCCAATTGCCCCCAAAAATCGCGGCAGAACTCATCATGACGGCTGAAATGGTTTCGTCGGGCTTTCTTGCGGGGCATGGATTGGTCAACAAGCTGGTCCCGCGAGGCGAGGCGCTCTCTACGGCGCGCGAATGGGCAGCCAAGATCGCTGCGAACAATCCGTCGGTAATCGAGATGGGTAAGCGCGTTCTGAGCGTAACTGCTTAGGCGAGCGCGGCCTTGACGCTGGGTGCATCGATCCATTTCTGAATGTGATGCAATGCATGGCGAATCATCACCTCGCCATCCTGCAGTTGCATGGTTTGCATGGCGCCCGACTCCAGGCCTTCCTGCGCGCTCTCGGCGTTGCCGACGTCCTCGAGCAGAATGTCGAAGTTTCGCGCCAAATAATATTCCTGCTGCAGCCGTGTCTGAACATCCTTCGCTTCCGGCAGATAGAAAGTTGAAACCCATCTCGTCTCATTGTAGCTGATGGGGACGAAGCGAAAGGTTACGAACTGGAACGACATCCGGGTGATCTGGAAGTTCGGGAAAATGCTGGTGTTGTCGCTTGCCCATTGCTCGGAACGCGCCAGGTTCAGAGCCGGATGCCGTGCGCCGGCGGCCGCGGATTCATCGACGAAGAACTTGTGTCCCCCGGCGCTGGCAAGGCGTTCGACATTGGACCCGGCCTCCGGAGCATAGGTGGGATTGCCGATCGTGGCATACGCATGATGCGGTCCCCATGCCCACGCCCCGCTCGGACGCGACCCGAGATTCGCGGGATTTTTCATCATTGGACCGATGGTTTTCGGGTGAATCGCGGGAATATGATAGGCCTCGGCAAAAGCATCGACGATCACCTTCCAGTTCGTCTTTAGCCGGGCGGTGAAACGGACCGGTGTTGCAGCGTTGGGATACGGGAGGCCGCGGTGTTCCCGCCCGAAATCGCCGAGGAATTCATCGAGCGTCACCTCGGGTCTGGGTTGCAGATTGACAAAAATCCAGCCGTCCCAGATGTCGCAGGCAATTGAGGTCAGACCGCAGCGCGATTTGTCGAGACCCGCGAAGTTTGCCTCGTCGGGCACGCCTATCAGTGTGCCGTCGTTGCGGTAAGTCCAATTGTGGTAGCGGCAGATCAGGCGTGATGCCGTGCCCTCGGTATCCTGAACTATCTTGTTGCTTCGATGTGAGCATACATTGTGGAACGCGCGAACCGCGCCGGTCTTCAGGCGCGTGACCAGGACGGAGGCGGAAGCGAACTCCAGCGGCTCCACGAAATAGCTGCCGGCTACTGGCAACTGTTCGACGCGGCCGATGCAAAGCCACGCGCGTTTGAAAATTTTCTCACGCTCGAGTTCGAAGTATTCGGGTAAAGAGTATGGCAACGTCGAGACTGGCCCAGTGTCCAGCCCCAAGGTCTCGGTGTAATGCGTGCGCGGCCGTGCGGTCACGTTTTCCATTCGTCCTCCCTCGACCCGGTTAAGCGCGATATTGCGCTCCTGGCAATGATGCTGTCAATCATTGACAGGACGTCGTGTTAAGTCAATATTATGGACATGAATTTATGCCGGGGCGTGCGCTTCGCCCGCAACGGAAGCCGGCGCCGAGAAGCGAAAGGAACCCTTCAAATGAGTGCGTTTTTTTTGGACATTCCTGTAACCACGATCGGCGGCGAAACCCGGAATATCGGGAGCTTTTTGGGCAAGGTCACTTTGATCGTCAATGTTGCGAGCAAGTGCGGATTCACCCCCCAATACGCTGGGCTCGAGACGCTGTACGAGAAATTTAAGGATCGCGGTCTCGCAATATTGGGCTTTCCCTGCGATCAATTTGGACACCAGGAGCCCGGTGACGAGCGCGAGATCCAGAGCTTCTGCACTCTGAACTACCAGGTTAATTTCCCCCTGTTTGCCAAAATAGAAGTCAATGGTCGCAATACCCATCGGCTGTACCGCGAGCTCAAGGCGGCTTCCCCGGGAATTCTGGGCACAAGGGGCGTGAAATGGAACTTTACGAAATTTCTCCTCGACGCCCAAGGCCGGGTCATCAAGCGATTTGCGCCCTCGACCAAGCCGGAAAAACTGAGCGCGGAAATTGCGGCTCTGCTGGATCAGCAGAATGCTTAAACAATAAATATGGCAAGCAAGGCCGGGAGGTGCAGGTGGGCGAATTGCGATTGGATGGCAAAGTGGCTCTGGTCACCGGCGCGGGGCGAGGTCTCGGGCGAGCCTATGTGAAGTTGCTGGCGGCGCGCGGGGCCAGCGTGGTTGTGAACGATCCCGGAGTCGGCTTGCGCGGGGAGGGCGGGGACGAGGGGCCCGCCGCGGGTGTTGCTGAGGAGATCTGCTGTGACGGCGGAAAGGCGTTGGCAAATTTCGACAGTGTCGCGACCGAGGCGGGTGCGGCGGCGGCGGTCGCGCGGGCCGTCAATGGCTTCGGGCGGATCGATATCATCGTGAACAACGCCGGCATTTTCATGCCGGAACGCGATTTCCTTGCAACGAGCAGCGAGTCCTTCACGCGGATTTGGCAAGTGCATGTGATGGGTTCAATTAACGTGGCGCGGGCCGCCTGGCCCCACTTCGCGGCACAATCCTTTGGCCGCATCATCAACACCACGTCGCATGTGGGCTATCTCGGGTGCCGCGGACTCCTGGAATACTCAGTCGCCAAGGCCGCAATACACGGTTTTACGCGGTCTCTGGCACTGGAGGCGGAAGGCTCCGGCATCACGGTTAATGCTATAGCTCCTGGCGCAATGACGCGTCCGGTGAAGGAGCTTTCGAGGTTGCCCGATGCCTATACTACGCCCGCTTACGAGGCCGCTCTGGTTGCGCCGACGCTTCTCTGGCTCGCCCACGATGAGTGCAATGTCAATGGTGAAGTGTTCGGCGTGATGGCGGGGACGACGACCCGGATGAAGGTCGCTGAGACGGTGGGCTTTCACAGTAGAAACCCGACGCCCGAAAGTGTGCGCGATAATTTCGCCCGCATCATGAGCGACGCCACGTTGGAAAGATCAGGGTTGCTCTTTTCCGTGGATGCCAGGCAGCGAGGCACGGAACTCTTGGCGCAATACGGTACGACCTAGCAAGGCGGACCCCGGATTTTAGGCCGCTAATCCGCCGGGCCGGCTCGGCGCTGCACTCGCACAGGCATCCGCTTGAGGCCCTTCGCGATCGACGAAGCGGACCATTCCAGCGGCCCGGCGATGGTCACGGTGTCGAAGCGCGCGATCATCGTCCGAATCATGACGCGCGCCTCCAGCAGTGCCAACATCCGGCCGATGCAATTATGGATGCCATGCCCGAATGAAAGGTATAGGTTGGGGCGGCGCCGAATGTCGAACCGATAGGGTTCTGAAAATACCGATTCATCCCGATTGGCCGAGTCCAGAAACATCACCAACCAGTCGGCGGCCTTGATGTCGCGCCCGCCCAGCTGCACGCCTGCCGTCGCAACGCGGAGCAGGCCGGTGGCCGGTGTGGTCCAGCGGACCATCTCGTCGATAGCACCTTGAAGCAAACTCGGGTTAGCTCTCAGCATCTGGCCCTGATCGGGATGCTCGATCAGGGCCAGCAGGCCGCCGGACATGATGTTCCGCGAAGTCTCGAAACCGGCAGCCAACAGCGACCAGGCGATCCACGAAGCCTCGCGATGTCCGAGGGGTGCGCCATCCACCTCCGCCAGGGCCGCCACCGAAGCCAGATCATCCTCCGGCGCGGCTCGTCGCCGATCGACAAGTTCCTCAACATAGGCGAAGGTCTTGTCCTTGGCGATACGGAAGGTATCCGCCGGGGTGTCGCCGAGCTGCAACGCCGGGTCAGAGAACGAGGCAAAGCTGTTGGCATAGCGGGTGATGTAGGGCCAGTCGTTGGCAGGCACGCCGAGGAGGCGGCAGATGAGCCGCGCGGGCAAGTGAGCGGCGACATCCATGACGAAGTCAAACCCGTCGCGGCCTTCCAGCTCGTCGAGGATCTGGTCCGTGAGCGATTGGCACAGTCCTTCGTGTTTAGAGACTCGCGGCCCGGAGAAGAATCGGCTATAGACGCCGCGCAGCGCCGTATGCAGAGGCGGATCCACATTGCTCAAGACCGCGCCATAGCCCTGTTCTTCGCGGTAATGGCGGAACGCATCAGGATCTGCGGGGATGATGTTCCCGGCGATTTCATTTGAATACAGCGCCGGCTGGTCGGCGATGATCTTCATGTCTGACTGGCGCGTAATCGCCCAAAAGCCCCGTTGCGGCCAGGGCTGACACCAATGCACCGGCGAGTGATGCCGAAGCGTGCGAAGGAGCCAATGAAAGTCTTCGGTCAGAAAAAAGGCCGGATCGGCCAGCCGTCGGGTTAGCGGCGTCACCTCAGTCTCGATGTATCCGGATCCCGCGTCTGTCATGCCTTGCTCACAACGCGACTTAGGATCCGACGTCAACCAAAATAGCGCGGCGGTTGTGTGAGCCTTACTCTGTGTGGGTAGGGGGTATGTGGTGCACGCGGCTGTCCGTGCACTTCCACCGCCACCGCGACGTGCCCCAGCGCCAGCAGCAGGTACATGAGCCGCCGCTCGTCATCGGCAAGTCCGTCGAAGGGCTTGCCATCCAGAAACGCAATCGCGGCGGGGGCTTTGGCCAGCATGGCATCGTAGAATTCGCGGATATCTTGCATCGACGCAGTCTCGCGGCGGGCGTGACGCTGCTGTGTCTCGTGCAGGCACCATTGATCGACGAATGGCTCGAGACCCTCGAATCCTGCCGGCAATCCAATTGCAGTGTTCATAAGTTTGGGACTTCAATGCCGGTAGCTGACGGCAATGCCATAGTTCAGGGGCACGCCGGTAGTCTTTTCAAACGCGTCCCCGGCAAAGTTGACGGTCGTCCAATAATAGGTATTGGCGAAGTTGTGCACCCAAGCCGTGACAGTCCAACCGTTATGCGATTCCAGACCGACGTGCGCATTGAGGACTGTGTATGCCTTGAGAGTATAGGGGGCTCTGGTCGAACTGTCCCCGTATGCGGAGCTATTGTAAGTGCCATCCAAGCCGAGCACCGTGTTGAGGCCATCAGCGACCGGGATGCGGTATTCGCTGTCAAATACCGCGGTCCAATGCGGCGCATAGGCGAACGGTTTCCCTTTGTAATCCACGGGGCCAAATGCATCCTGGGTGAGAGTACCGGGGTCGGTGATCTCTGTATGCAGATAAGTCGCCGCCGCGTGCAGCCTGAGCTTTTCGATTGGAGTTACCGTCGCCTCGAACTCTGCACCATAGGCCGTGGACTTCGGAATGTTCAACAGCACCTGACCCGGACCGATCAGCAGCGGTTGGGTGCCGTAAATCTGCTTGTTCGCGTAATCATAGTAGAAGACGGCGCCGTTCAAGCTGACCATTCTGTTGGGCGTGAACTTGACGCCCGTTTCATAATCCGTCACCTTTTCCTGTTTGACTCTCGAGTACTGATCGGACACCAGCGCGAACAGGAAGGGATAGGCGCCCGCCTTGAATCCCCGGCTCACGAGGCCGTAGAGCAGCAGGTCGTCCACGGGTTTGTAGTTGAGGCCGATGCGCCATGAGACGTTGTCCTCCTTGGCGTGCGCAAGAAACTCGTATGGGAGAAACTCCGGCGCGGGGCCGACGGTCAAGCACTTGGCCGTTTGGTACGCCGTCGTGGGCGGTTCGCCAAAGGCGGCGCGGAAGGGATTTGCCAGAAAGTCTCCTTGGAAGATCCTCGCGCTACCGTCGCCGTTATCGGCAAAGCAACCGTCGTAGGTGTGCTTGACTTCGGTATATCGGGCGCCCGCGGTGAGGGTGAGGTGCTGCGCCATGTCCCAATCGGCGTTGGCGAACGCGGCCTTCGTCTCGCCGGTGAAATCCGCGACCGGGTTGAATTTAAACCCCGGGGGGATGATGCTAAAATTGTTGAAGGCATAGACTTCCGATTCATGGATTTCGTCCTTGGAATAATTGACGCCCACCAAAGTGTGCAGGCGTTGATCCGAAAAGTCCCCTGCCAGGCGAAGTTCTTCGCCATAGGTCTTGACCTTGCCGTTGTGCCCGCCCTCGATGATGTCGATTCTTGTGCCATCGATCGGAAAAAGCACTGATGTGTCCAAATGGGCGTAATTCGATATAGAGGTCAGGCGCAGCGAGTTCGAAATATCGTAATCGACGTGCAACACGCCTTGGTGGAATTGGTCATCTCTTCCATACGGCGCGGATGGATTCGACGCGAAGTCGACGTACCGGTTGTCATGCGGCGGAAGAGGGTAGGTGTCGATGCTGCCGTAGGGGGGGACGACAATGCCGCTTCCCGGGCCGCCGGAAGGCTGCGCCAGAGCTAGTTGCGAGAATTGCGGGTCTGACTTGTCATAGTAGGCATTCAGGTTCATCGATATTGTGAGCTTATCCGTCGGGCGCCAATCAGCAATGATCCGCTGGGCGCTTTTGTCCGCGTCGCCATTGTCTAGCCTAGGTCCCGGCGTGTAGGTTCGCTGCCATGCGCCGTTCTGGGTGGTATTGCCCGAAACGCGAACGGCAAAGGTATCTGTAATGGGCAGGTTCACAAAGCCTTCGAAGAACACCTGCCCGAAGCGATCGTAGGTCGAGTGAAAGCCGGCGGAAAAATCCGGCGTGGGCTTGGCGGCGATGAAATTGATTGAACCGCCGGTCGAATTATTGCCGAACAACGTTCCCTGGGGTCCCTTCAAGACTTCGACCCGCGCCAAGTCCAGCATTGTGCCCCCGGTCATCGCCAGGTAGGGCAGGGGCGCTTCGTCTACGTAGGCGCTGACGGTCGGCGCTGCTGAAATCTGCACCGCATTGAAACCGATGCCGCGAATGGTGAATACCGGTACGCCGTCGTTGCTGCGGGAAGCACTAAACCCTGAGACCACCCTCGGGAGCTCTGAAATATCGGTGATGCCAGCGGTTTCCAGCTGTTGGGCGCTGACCGCGGCCACCGTGAGGCCCACATCGTTGATGGATTGTTCGCGTTTCTGCGCGGTGACGATTATCTCAGGTATATCGCTGCTGGGTGCCGCCTGACTCGTTGCTGCATGGGTGGAGTCGCTAGTGGCCTGCTGCGCCGGCGCCATGGTGGCGGACATCAGCAGAAGTATCCCCGCAGCCAGCGATGAATTGAGTGTCTGGTATTTCATGTAATCCCTCTTAATCCACATTTTTGTTTTCGACACTGTCGTATCAGGGCTTCGCGCCGGCCGCGCGGGTCGATGATGCTTCGCTGATCGCTTGAGCCGGTGTCGCGTCAAACCAGGAAATTCTGCAGTGCACGGCCAGGCCGTTCTCGACCTGCCACTGCTCCGTTGCGATGATTTCGGCACCCGACAGAAGCCGTACTCGACAAACGGCGAAGGCGAGATTGCCCTCGACGGTCAGGCTGTCGAGCACCAAGCTCGAAAAGTCGACGAACTTGACCGCCTGCGATGCGAGGCGCAGAAAGCCGTCGTAGCCGTGATAGGTGCCCCCATAGGGAAGATAGGGCGGCTCTTCAATCACCAGGTCCGGACTGAAAAGCTGCCTCTCCTTGTCCAGATCGCCGCTCGCCGATGCGGCGTGAATCGCGCGCACGACCCGGCGCGTCTCTTCCGTCTGTTGCGGATTGTTCATCTACTCCCCTCTCCTCAAACTCAAGCGTTTTAGAAGATTTGCATAACTATACACAACGTCGTGTCTATGTCAATTTGCAAAATTGTACGACGGCGTGCCTGGGCTGAATTCAGCTAACGTCGAATCCGCCATCGACCATGATGACTTGCCCGGTGATGTAACTGCTGGCGGCGCTCGCCAGAAACAGCACCGCTCCCGCGGTATCGATCGGTCGCCCGAATCGGCCCACCGGGAGGCGCCCTGGTTGCAGAATGGGGCCTTCCGCGGGGAAATCGGTGTTGGCCATGCGGCGCAACGCGCCTTCCGTCTCGGTGCCGCCGGGTGCCACGGCATTGATGAGTATATTCTCGCCGGCGTAGGCGTAGGCGGTGGATTGCGTAATGTTGGAGATGCCGGCCTTGGACGCGCCGTAGACGACATTATTCTTCGTGACCGGCCGCCAACCTGCATTGGAACTCATGTTGATGATACGGCCGCCGCCACGCTCCCGCATCAGTTTGATGCCTTCCTGCATGCAGAAAACCAAGCTGTGAAGATTGCCTTCCATAATGCGGCTGATGTCGGCGCCGGTCAGTTCGAGGAACCTCTCAGCGGGAAATATGCCGGCATTATTCACCTGGACATCGAGCCGCCCGAGTGCGCTCCTGATATTCGCGAATACCGCCCGCACTGCGGCTTGCTCACAGACGTCCGCGATGAAAGCGTGAGCGGTGCCGCCCTGTGCACGGATCTCAGCGACGAGTTTCTCCGCCCGGTCGGGATTCCGATCGATGATGGCGACCGTCGCGCCGGCATCGGCCAGCAGGCGCGCAGTCTCCGCGCCAATACCGTGGCCGGCGCCGGTGATCGCCGCCACCTTGCCGTCAAGACCGAAGAGTTCCCATATCCGCTGCGGTCTGGCCATAATCTGTCCCCCATCTTTGATCGAGTTGATATCACGGACAAGACGTCATGTAAACCTGATGGAGGCGGATTCAGTGCCGGCCATCGCGGGCGTGCAAATGGCGTAGTACTTGAACCAATAAGATCCCCACGTATCGCTCGGCGGCGTAGTTTGCGCCCAACGCGTTGCTGGGATCGCCGTAGAGTAGCGCCAGTATCGCGCGAAAGCGCATGGCCTCGACGGCGCCGGCGGGAATGCGAATTAACGGTGGTAGCCGATCGCGAAGCCATGCAAGTCCTTCCGGGTTGAAGACGACCCGGCTGCCCACCG
>DATHKV010000060.1:0-43022 GCA_035488895.1 Steroidobacteraceae bacterium | reverse complement strand
GATGAAATCCAGCTCCTTGCGGGGGCTGCGGCTCGGGTAGGAAAACAACCCCTCGGTGTTGGCGCTGCTCAAACCCGCGGCTTGCGTGAACAGATAGAGTTCATGATCGCCCCAGTAGGTATTGAAGTCTCCGGCGACGATGACGGGCTTGGCGGTCTTGCGCACCAGATCATACAGGTAGCGCAACTGATATTGCCGATGTCTGAACTTCAACGACAAGTGCACCAGAAAGATCGCGATGTCATCGAGCTCCAATTCAATGATGAGCCGTTTGATTCCGGTGTCGAAGTAATGGAATCGCTCGCCTCGGACGCGCGGCGCAGCCAGGAATGCATTGGCCTGCTTGCGCACGATGGGCACGAGATGGTTGACCGATGAAACGCCATACTTGCACTCATAGGTCGAATAGTGGCCCAGCGAACGCGCGATGAAGTCCGCCTGGTTGACCATTCCGGTCCGGATCGAGCCGGTGTCGACTTCGATGAGCCCGACGACGTCCGGATCCTGCTCCTTGATGAATTCAGTAATGCGGGACAGGACATGCCGGCTGGAGCGTAGATAGCCGGCCCCGGGCACCGGAAGGTGAAAGGCGGGGCCGGTCCCGGTGGCATAACGTATATTGTAAACCAGCAATCGCACCAGGCATTGTATCCGGCAGGCGATGCTTCGCCCATGCCCATCGTCAAGTTACACTATCGATATGTCGGCCAATCCCATCCGCCTGTTCGTCACCCACGCCTGGCTGGAGAATGACGACTACACGCGAGTGTTCGAATACCTCGAGGCCTCTGGTACTTTTTACTATCACAACACCAGTCAGCCCCAGGCCAAGCAACCGATCGACAAGGAGTCGCAGCGCGAAGATCTGCGCCGGCAAATCGCGCCCTGCGAGGTGATTGTGGTGCTGCCGGCGGTGTATCGCCTTGCCCCGGAGCTGGTGTTATTTCAGATGAATTTCGCGAAGGCGGCCGATCGGCCCATCGTGGCGATGGAGAACTTCGGTTCCACGGAACCCCTGCCCAAGGCCATCAAGGATCTTGCCGATGAAGTGAGCGCGTGGAATGAACGGAGTCTGATCGACGCTCTACGCCGTCAGGCGCGGCATCAGGAAACGACGCGCTGGGACACGATCGACTTTAAACTCGATTGATCAGGAGACAGGCTCCTAGTTGCTGGCGATCAAGGCCGGCGCGGCGAACTCTTCCGCTGCGCGTTCCACGGCGTGCAATTGAACCACGGTGGCGCCGCGTCCCGCGCCGTGATGGGTCTTGCACATGAGGCCGAAAATCTCGACGATTTGCGCCGCGCACTCGTCGGCTTCCTGGTTCGACATTTTGCGCACCGAAGCGGCCACGGCATCTTCGCCGCGCAACGGTTGGACGCCGCACAAGCTGCGTATGACCTGGCTGTAGGGCTCGCGGACTTCGTTGGGAACATCTTCGGCGGGCAGAGGAGCAAGAAATCTACGGTAGGCGCAGACCAAACGCTGCTTGATTGGTGTCGATCGAACCAATTCGAGAGTGGCAAAGTGGAAACATTCCCAAGCGCTGATCATAAAGCCCCACGGTGGACCAAAGACACAAACCTAAAGTGGTTTCGAGGCTGCTACCTTCCAGGGAGTCTTGGTAAATCAAGACTCTGCGACAGGAATATACAAGACAATCGCAGAAACGCAACGCGGATTTTGTCAAAGTTTTGAATTGCGTTCACTCGCGCTTTGCCGAGCGGTTTTCGCGCGCCTTCTAGAAACCCACTAACGTATCAACGCTATCTTATTGAATTAGCGTGATTTGGGTCCTACACCGCTGAAAGATTCGTCGATTCTTCACTGCTGTGAGCGGAGTGGTCGGCTCCGATGAGCATGTAGACCCCGGGCACCACGAACAGGGTGAACAGGGTGCCGATGGCAAGACCGGTGGAGATCACGAGGCCAATGGCGAATCGGGACGCGGCACCCGCGCCGCTCGCAAACACCAGCGGTAATACGCCCAAGACCATCGCGGCCGTCGTCATTAATATGGGCCGCAGCCGCACCGATGCGGCCGCGACGATGGCCGCCGCTTTGGACTTGCCGCTGTGCTGCTCTTCATTGGCAACCTCCACGATCAAGATACCGTGTTTGCTGATCAAGCCAATGAGCGTCACCAGACCGACCTGCGTATAGATGTTCAACGATGCGCCATGCAGCCCCAAGGCGATGAAAATCATCGCCCCCGCGATCGACAGCGGCACGGAGATGAGAATCACCAAGGGGTCGCGAAAGCTTTCGAACAAAGCGGCCAGCGCCAGGAACACGATGATGATTGCGAAGCCGAAGGTCGCCATGACGCCGCCGGACTCCGCCAGGTACTGGCGCAGCTGACCGCCGTAATCGACCGAATAGCCCTGCGGCAGGGTTCGTGCCGCCAGGTCCTGCAAATATTTGAGCGCTGCCGACTGAGACACTCCAATGGTCGGCACGCCGGACAACGTGGCTGCATTGAGCTGCTGAAAGTGATTCAGCGTTTCAGGCACCGTCTCGCGCCGGATGGTCGCGATCGTCGACAGGGGCACGGGGATGCCATTGATGGTGGCAATGGGGTAGTTGAGCAGCTGATCCGGATTGAGGCGCGACAGCCGGTCGACCTGCGGAATCACCTTGTACGACCGAGTCTGCATGCTGAAGTAGTTCACGTAACCGCCGCCCAACAAGCTGCCGAGCGCCGCGCCCACCTGGCTCATCGTCAATCCCAATTGGGATGCCTTGTTGCGGTCGATTTCGATCACCGACTGCGGTGCGTCGATTTTCAGGTCGCTGTCGATGAACATGAACATGCCGCTTTTCATGACGGTATCGAGAAAGGCGAGCGACACCTCGTTCAAGCGCGCTGCGGGTTCCGTGGTCTTGATGGCGAATTGCACCGGCAGCCCGAACGCGCCGGGCAGCGAAGGTTGCTGGAATACGCCGAATTTCTGCGCGGGCAGTTTGTTGAGGTCCTGCTGCAGGACATTTTGAATCTCTGTGGCCCCAAGCTTGCGCTCGCCGCGCGGCACCAACGGCACGCCGATAAAAGATTGGCCGGGTGCGTCAATTTGAAATATCGACATGATCCCTGGCTGGGCTTTGATGACGTCGAAGGCTTGATCGCCGGAAACCAGTTTGCGCTGCAAGGTCGCATCGGGTGCAGAGGTCGGCTGCGCCAGCACGAAGCCCTGGTCTTCCTGCGGCGCGAGCTCGCTGCGCGCGCTGCGATACAGGAGAAAAATGCTGACCATGATGATGACCACGAACAACGCGGTGACCGGCGTATAGCGCAAACTGGACTCGAGGCGCCGCTGGTAGCCGGCGCGGAAGCGCTCGAAGCGCGTGTCGATGAAATTGACGATGCGGCTTTCCCAATCCTGCTTATCGGCGCGATGCGGATGCAGCAGCCGCGAGCACATCATGGGCGAGAGCGTCAGGGCGATGATCGCGGAAACGGTCACGGCGCCCGCCAGGGTGAAGGCGAATTCCGTGAACAGCGCACCGGTGAGACCGCCCTGAAAGCCGATGGGAATGTACACGGCCAACAGCACCACGGTCATGGCGATGATGGGATTGGCGAGTTCGCGCGCCGCCTGCTTGGCCGCGGCAACCGCCGGCTTGCCTTCCTCCAAATGTCGATTCACGTTCTCCACGACGATGATGGCGTCATCGACGACCAGGCCGATCGCCAGCACCAGCGCGAGCAAGGTGAGCAGGTTGATGGAGAACCCCAGCGCCAGCATGATCGCGAGCGTGCCCACCAACGAGAGCGGGATGGCCACGACCGGAATCAGCACCGAGCGGGGCGAGCCCAAAAACGCGAAAATAACGAGCATCACGATGATCAGGGCTTCGATCAGCGTGACCGCGACCTCGTGTATGGAGGCATTGACGAATATGGTCGAGTCATAGGCGACGTTGACTTCCAGACCTTGGGGCAGCTGAGATTTGATCTCGGGAAGCTTTGCCCTGACGCCTTGGATGACAGTCAAAAGGTTCGCCGTTGGGGCGATTTGGATGCCGATGAAGACGCCATTCTTGCCGTCAAAGCGCACTTTCGCTTCGTAGCTGTCCGCACCCAGCGTCACCTCGGCGACATCGCTCAGGCGGATGTTGCTGCCGTTGATCTGCTTGACGATCAAATCCTGGAATTCTTTCAGTGAATGCAGATTGCTGGTGGAGGTCAACGTCACCTGCACCATTTCGCCCTTGGTGTTGCCGACCGCGGAAATGAAGTCGTTGTTGCCGAGGGCAGCAGAGATGTCGGTTGCCGTCAGTCCGTAAGAGGCCAGCTTCTTCGGGTCGAGCCAGGCGCGCAGCGAGAATGTCTGGCCGCCGATGATTTCGGCGGTCTGCACGCCCGCAACCGCCTGGAGTTGCGGCACGACGACGCGGGTCAAGTAATCGGTGATTTGATTCGAGGCGAGCGTCTGGCTGCGAAATCCGATATACATGGCATCGGTCGTTTGTCCGACCTTGACGGTGATCGTCGGCTGCAGCGCGCCCAAGGGCAGCTGATTCAAGATCGAATTGACCTTGATGTTGATTTCGCCCGCAGCCTTGGCGGTGTCGTAGTTCTGCCGAAGGTTGACCGTGATGGTGCTGACGCTGCTCTGGCTGACGGAAGTCATGTAATCGATGCCGTTGGCCTGCGCCACCGCGGTCTCGATCGGCGTCGTGATGAACCCGGCAATGGATTCTGGATCGGCACCGGGGTAGGCCGTCGAGATCGTGACGATGCCGTTTTCAGTCTTTGGGTAGGCGAGCACCTGCAGCGAGGTGAAGGATCGCAGGCCCAGCACCAGGATGGCGAGGCTGACGACGGACGCCAATACGGGGCGTCGAATGAATATGTCCGTGAAATTCACGAGTGACCTTCAGCCTATTCGTTCGGCGGATTCGGATTGGGGCTGTTCGGCGGGACCACGGCATTGTTGATGGCCACGACCGTGCCGTTACGCAGCTTCATCTGGCCGCCGCTCACGACGATCTCACCCGCTTTGACGCCGCTCACGACCGCAACCTGGTCGCCGCGCGTGTCTCCCAGTTTGACGAAGCGCTGTTGCACGGTTAAGCGCGGATTGCCCTTGTCGTCGACGCCATTTTTCTCCACCACAAACACGGTGTCGCCGAAGGGGTTGTACGTGACGACCGTCTGCGGCAGCGTAATCTGAGCGTTTTTCCCGCCAAACTGAATGCGTACGTTGGCGAACATCCCCGGCACCAGGCGCCGCTCCGGATTGTGCAGGGCCGCGCGCACCTGGACATTGCGGCTGCTCGAGTCGACCTTGGAGTTGATGGACTCGATGGTCCCGTCGAATGTCTGCTGTGGGTAGGTATCCACGGTCGCCGCTGCCGGCTGCCCGATCTCCAGCTGCGCGAGCGCCTGTTGCGGCACGTAGAAGTCGACCAGGATCGGGTCGAGCGCCTGGAGCGTGACGACTGCGGTACCGGCGGTGAGGTATTGACCGATGTCGACCTGGCGGATTCCCAATCGCCCGGCGAAGGGCGCTTTGACAATTTTCTCTTCGATCAGCGCCTGCTGCGCGGCCACTTGTGCACGCGCCGATTTCAACGTCGACACGTCGGTGTCGATGTTGGCCTGGCTGATTGCCTGCGCGGCGAACTGTTCCTGGTCGCGCTTGTAGGTCTGTTCGGCGAGTTCGGCCGCTGCCTGCAATTGTTGCAGCTTGGCATAGTCGTCGTTGGGTTTGAGCCGCAGCAGCACCTTGCCGGCCGCAACATCGTTGCCCGAATCAAAGGCAATTTCATCCACCACGCCCGAAGCCTGCGCGGACAAGTCCGCACCGCGCACCGCGCGCAGCGTCCCGGTCGATTGAATGAAAGGCTGCCAGTCCGAAGCGGCGGCTTCAATAGTCGACACCGTCTGCGGCGCGTTAGCAGCGGCATCCATGAATTTCTTGCCGAACGAGGCGCCGATACGCTGCCAGGCAAATATCAAGCCCAGCACCAGAATGACGGCGATCAGCATGATCAGGATCGGCTTGATCATCGCCCTCGGCTTTGCGGTTTCCATGGTGCTCACAGGGGTTCCTTGCGCGAGTCGAGTGTATTGGCGGCGACATCGGATCGATTCCACCAGCCGCCGCCCAGCGCCTGAAATAAAGCCGCCGTATCCGCGTAGCGCTGCGCCTTGGCCTTGACCAGCGCCACCGCAGCCGTCTGATAGGTTTGTTCGGCGCTCAAGACCTGCAGGTAGTTGGACGCGCCGCTTTTATATTGCACTTGGACCAATTTGAGACTCTCTGCGGCGGTTTGCTCCGCGAGAGATTGCGCCTCGAGCGCATCCACATCGCCTTTCAGCGCATGCAGGGTATCGGACACGTTTTGAAACGCCGTGATGACGGTGCCCCGGTAATTGGCGGCGGCTTCCTCTGCGGCCGCAACGGCTGCGCGGCGCTGGTGCAGCAGTTGGCCGCCCTTGAAAATCGGCTGCGTGGCTGATGCAGCCAGGCTCCAGACCACCGAAGCCGGGGAGAACACGTTTGAAAAGCTGGTCGCTTCGCCGCCATAGCTGCCGGACAGCGTGATCTGCGGCAGCATATTGGCGGTCGCGACGCCGATTTGCGCCGTGGCTTGATGCAGCAGCGCGGAGAACTCGCGCACATCGGGGCGCTGTTCGACCAACTTCGAGGGCAGACTCAAGGGGATCTCGCCCGGCAGCGTCAACGATTCAAGTGTGAATTCGGCGCCGTCATAGTCCGCCGGCAAGGCGCCGGAGTACGCAGCGAGCAGATTTCTCTGTTGCGCGAGCTGGGTGCGCAGGAGGGGAAGGGCGGCGAGTGTGCTCTGCAGGACGGCCTGCTGCTGCAGTACGTCGGCGCGCGATGCGCCGCCGGCGGTGAGTCGGCGCTGAGTGATCTCGAGCTGCTTGCGCTGTGAATCCGCGATGTCCTGGGTTGCCGCCATTTGCGCTCGCAACGACGCCTCGGTGATCGCGGCGGTGACCAGGTTCGCGGTGAGGCTCAAGTACGCGGCCTCCAAGGCAAACCGTTCGTACTCGGCTTGCGCGCCGAGCGACTCAACCTGGCGCCGGATGCCGCCAAAGGCATCCAATGTATAGGACACGTTGAGCGTCGCATTGTTGAGCGTGTAAATGATGGACGGGACCGCGGCACCAAATGTGGCGCCGGGGACCTTTTGGCGCTGCACGCCGGCTTGTCCCGACACGCTCGGATAGTAGCTGCCGCGTCCCGCCGCCAGCGTTTCGTTGGCCTGGCGCAGCGCCGCCGCCGCCGCTTCGAGCGTCGGGCTATTCGCCATGGCGCGCTCGATCAAGACATTCAGGGGCTCGGACTTGAACAGTGTCCACCATTGGCCCGGTATGTCCAGACCGTCTACAAAATGCTGCGCAGGCAGCCCGCGCGATTGCTCCGCCCCGAGTTCCGACGGTATCGCCCCGGGCGGCGCAAAACCCGACGTATGCGGGGCTTCCGGTGCTTTGAAATTCGGGCCCACGGCGCATGCGGCCAGACACGCCAGAGCAGCCGTACATCCAAGGTAAGTCGCACGAATCATTTTGGGGGCCGTCACTGCGGTGAAAAAACGTCGATTACATACTGTCGACACACGATCGACCAGTCCGCGGAACAAGACTGCCGCGCCGCACCATTATTATTTGCGCAGTATATATTCACTTGGTAAACTATAAAGTAGTGAATAGTTAGTATGCAAATGAATAATTCCCCCTCGCAATTTGAGCTGATGGAGGCGAATCTCCAAAACCTCAAACAGCGCATGCCCGACCTGCCCGTTTCCGGCATTTTGTTGTGCCGCCTGTTGCTGCACATCGGCCGCGAGATGGCGGCAAAGTTCGAGCAGCAGATCAAACCCTTCGGCCTGAACGAAGCAGAGTTTCGAGTGCTTAGCACGCTGTTTTCGCAACCGGACGGGACAGCCCATCCCAGCGATCTGTGCGTGCGCGCCTCGCAGAGCCCGGCCAATATGTCGCGCATCAGCGATGAGTTGTTCGACCGGGGCCTCATCACGCGCGTGTCGAGCGTTCACGATCGGCGGCGCATGGTGTTGCGCATCACCGGTGAAGGGGAGGAATTCGTCCGCACGCTGTTGCCCAAGTTGCATGTGCCGTTGCGCAAGCTGCTGCGGGATTTTCCGGAGGCAGACCAGCGGCAGCTGGTGGCGCAATTGAAGCGGCTCGGCGCTGAATTGGATCATATGAACGTGCCGGACCTCACCGAGCCCGCGCTGTGAAGGTGCACCGGGCCCTGTTGACGCTGGCGTTTGCGGTGCTGGTGGGTTGTGCAGGATTGCCGTCGAAGCACTCTGCCGTGCGTTTGTCCGACGCCGCGCCGCTCGATGGCTTGGATCAGCAAGGCGGTGGAAATTGGCCGGCGCCGGAATGGTGGAAGCGCTACCAGGATTCCACCCTGGATCAGCTGATCGAACTGGGGGGTGCGAATTCGCCGAGCTTGGCGACTGCTCACGCGCGCTATGACTCCGCCCGGCAATCCGTTCGCCTCGCCGCGGCAGAATCGGGCGCGCATATGGAAGCCAATGCCGATGGCAACCGGCAGCGGCTCAGCGACAACGGCTTGTTCCCGCCGCAGCTGCTCGGTTTTACCTGGTACAACCAGTTCGACCTGGGATTGCAGGCCAGCTACACCTTCGACTGGTGGGGCAAGCAGCGCGACGCGGTGGAGGCGGCCATGGATCAAGCGCATGCGGCGCAAGCGGATCGCAGCGCTGCGGCTTTGATGCTGGCCAGTTCCATTACCGATGCTTACTTCGGCTGGCAATCCGACCAAAATCGGCTGCTGCTCGCGAAGGATAAGGAAGCCGCCGTGGAATCGGTCGCCCGGGTTACCGGTGAGCGCGTCCGTGCCGACCTGGATTCGGAGGATGAGCTGAACAATTCGGATCTCGCCTTGGCGGCGGCACGCGAGCAGATCGCCGCCTTGGAAGGATTCGCGAAACTGCGCGTGGTGGCGATCGCCGCGTTGGTGGGCCGCTCCATCGGCGAGCTGCCGCCGCTGACCGTCAAACCGCTGCCTTCGATCCCGGGCGCGCTGCCGGACGATGTGAAAATCGACTTGATCGCGCGGCGCGCCGACATCACCGCCAGCCGTTGGCGCGTCGAGTCGGCGGAGAAGAGCCTCGCTTCGGCACGCGCGGATTTCTTTCCCGACGTGACGGTCAATGCGCTGCTGGGAGTGTCGAGTCTGGATGTTGGCAAGCTGCTCGAATACGGCAGCCGCGTTCCCCAGATCAGCGCGGCTATTCATCTGCCCATATTCGATGCGGGCCGGCTCAAGGCACGCTACGGCGGCGCGCAAGCGGCGATCGACTCGGCCGTGTCCAGCTACCAGGACACGGTGGTGAACGCGGCGCGCGATGTTGCCACGCAAGCCACGACACGTGCCCAGCTCGAAGCTCAGCGCGCGCAACGCGCGAAACAGGTCGACGCGGCGCTGCGGATGACACGCACCGCCGCGGCCCGGGTGAGGCAGGGGATCACGGATGCCCGCAGCGAATTGATGGCGACCGAGTCCTGGCTGGATCAGCGGGATGCATTGATGCAGCTCGATTCCGCGGCACTGTCCACCGACATTGCGCTACAGCGAGCCCTCGGCGGCGGCTACGAGAGCCCCCGGCAGCTCGCCAGTTCCTCTTCAACCACAGCAGCACCATGAACGCAAACATAGAACCGGCAGCGGCCACTCAAACGAACGGCAAGCGGCGCAGGATTTTGCTGCTAATCGCGGCGATATTCATCGGCATCGGCGTGATCTGGGCCGCCTATTGGGTGCTGGTGCTTTCGAAGCGGGAGAAAACCGACGATGCCTACATAAATGGAAATCGCGTGGTGATTTCCGCGCAGGTATCCGGCACCGTCATTGCGGTGCTGGCGGATGACACGCAGCTGGTCAACGCCGGTCAAGTGCTGGCGAAGCTCGATCCCACCGATGCGCAGACTGCCTTGAGCCGTGCCGCCAGCGCGTTGGCGCAGACCGTGCGCCAGGTGCGTCAACAAAAAGCGACGGCGGGGCAATACGATTCGGAAATAGACAGCCGCAGGCTGGAACTGTCGCGCGCTGAAATCGACCTGTCGAAGCGCCAGCCATTGATCGCAGATCACGCCATCGCGGGCGAAGAGGTGCGCCATGCCGAGGAGGGCGTCAAAATGGCGCAGGCCGCGCTGCGGCAGGCCGAGCGTCAATCGCAGTCGGCGCATGCGCTGGTCGATGGCACGCCGGTGGAGAGCAATCCGGCGGTGCTGCAGGCCAAGGATGCGTATCGCGACGCGTGGATCGCCGCTCAGCGCAACGCGGTGGTCGCGCCGGTGACCGGCTACGTGGCCGAGCGCAGCGTGCAGCTGGGGCAACACATTCAGGCAGGCGAAGCGCTCATGACGGTCATACCGCTGCACTCCCTGTGGGTGGATGCCAACTTCAAGGAAGTGCAGTTGCGAAACTTGCGCATCGGGCAGAAGGCCGAAGTGCGCAGCGATTTATACGGCGGCTCCTTCATATTTCATGGGCATGTGCAGGGCATGTCAGCCGGTACCGGTGCCGCGTTTTCCTTGTTGCCGCCGCAAAACGCTTCCGGAAACTGGATCAAGGTCGTGCAGCGGGTACCCGTGAGAATTCTGATTGACGACAACGACCTCAAGAAATCGCCGCTGCGCGTCGGACTCTCGGCGACCGTGACGGTCGACACGACATCTCGCGACGGGCCGGTATTGGCGCAGGAGGCCGGTGACAAACCAGTGGGCGACACGCAGGTCTACACTCAGGACCTCAACAAGGCCAACGCCGAAGCCGACGCGGTGGTCCAGAGAAATCTCGGCAACGGTCATTAGCCGGGCGGAATTGCATGGCTGAAGCGGCGCAGCCGGCGATCGCCGGCGAATACCCACCGTTGCACGGCGGCAAGCTGTTCTTTCTCACGGTCGCGATTGCGACGGCCTCGTTCATGGAAATCCTTGACATGACCATTGTCAATGTCTCCGTGCCGTCGATTTCCGGGAGCCTCGGCGTCACGCCCTCGGAAGGCACCTGGGCTGTCAGCTCGTACATGCTCGCCGCCGCCATCATGCAGCCGCTTTCCGGATGGATCGCGCGGCGCTTCGGCGAAGTCAGAACCTTTGTCACGTCGATCATCCTCTTCATGGTCTTTTCGGCGGTTTGCGGAGTCGCCAACAGCCTCCCCATGCTCGTGGTCGCGCGCCTCATCCAAGGATTCGTCTCGGGGCCCATGATGTCGGTCGCGCAGGCAATATTGCTGCGCAACTATCCCATCGAAAAGCGCGGCCTGGCCCTCGGTCTTTGGTCGATGGTCATCATGATTGCGCCGATATTCGGGCCGATCATCGGCGGTTGGATCACCGACAATTTTTCCTGGCCATGGCTCTTCTACATCAATTTGCCGGTGGGTGCGTTTTCGGCGATCGCGAGCTGGTCGATTTTGCGTCATCGCGAGTCGAACACGGTCAAGCTGCCGATCGACGTCATCGGTCTCGCGTTGTTGGTCATCGGCGTCGGCAGCCTGCAGTTCATGCTGGACAACGGCAACGAAAAGGATTGGTTCAACTCGCCGGTGATCTTGGCGTCAGGCGTTGCGGCGATCGTCGCCATCTCATTCTTCATCCCGTGGGAACTCACCGACAAGCATCCGGTCGTCGACCTGCATTTGTTCGGCAAGCGCAATTTTCGCGTCGGCACCGGCACCCTGGCCGTGGCATTTTTTGCTTTCTCAGGGATCAACGTCATATTTCCGCTGTGGCTGCAAACCACTGTGGGCTACACCGCCACCTGGGCGGGATTGGCGGTGGCACCGGTTGGACTGCTGGGTCTGGTGATTGCGCCCATCGTCGGCCGCAACATGATGCGATTGAACCTGAGACTCGCCGCCAGCTTTGCATTCTGTATATTCGGCTTCGCAGTTTTTTGGACCGCCACATTGAATGAAAACGCGACGTTCTTGCAATTCGCCACGCCGCGGTTCGTACAGGGCTTGGGGATGGCATTTTTCTTCCTGCCGCTCAATCAGATTCTCATGTCCGGCGTTGCCCCAAATGAACTGGCGTCCGCTTCCGGCGTCAGCAACTTCCTCCGTACCATGTCGGGGAGTTTTTCAACCGCCGTCACGGTATGGATTTGGAATCGACGCACCGATTACCATCATTCCGTGCTTGCCGAGCACATCCGCACTGCGGCGCATCCCTGGGCGCAATACAAGGCGCAGCTGCAGGCCCACGGCGTCAACGCCGCCGGTGCCCCGGAGTTCGTGAATCAGGTCATTACCAGCCAATCATCGACGCTGGCAGTCAACGACGTGTTCAACATGGTGGCCGTCATCTTCATTGCCTTGGTACCGCTCATCTGGTTTGCGAAGCCGCCGTTCGGTGCGCGGGCGGCGAATCGGGCACGCTGAATCGGGCCGGAATACCGTGTAGGATAAATGCAGTGAGTTCACCGTATATCGTGGCCGTCGGGGGTACCCTGCGCCCCAATTCGTCGACGGAATGGGCCATGCGCCACGTGCTCAATGCCGCACAACGCACCGGCGCGCGGATCAACCTGATCAGCGGGCCGCTGCTGCAGTTGCCGCTGTACCAGCCGGAGAATCCGGAGCGCGGCGAGGGTGCGCGACTTCTGGTGGCGGAACTTGCCCTGGCTGATGGAATCATCATCGGTTCACCGGGATACCATGGCAGCATCTCTGGTTTGGTCAAGAATGCGCTGGACTATGCCGAAGATCTGCGGGTCGACGCGCGGCCGTACTTCAGCGGCCGGGCGGTGGGATGCATCGCCACCGCCGGCGGATGGCCCGGTGCGATCAATACCTTGAGCGCCTTGCGGGATATCGTGCACGCGCTGCGCGGGTGGCCGACGCCGCTCGGCGCTGCGATCAATTCGACCGAAAATGTTTTTGATGAGGATGGCCGGTGCCTGATCCCGAGAGTGGGACAGGTGCTCGACCTGATGGCCGAGGAAGTGATGAGCTTCGCGCGAGCGGCGCGGCGCTAGTTGATTCCCATGTCGGCGGCAATCGCCGTGATCGCCTTGAGGTGCGACCTGACTGCCGGCAGCGTCGCCGTTGCAAATGCCTTGGCCTCCGCGTCCTGACCGGAGCTGATTTCCTTGCGGAAGAGCGCGATCGTTTGGCGATGCGCGCTGATCTGTCCCTTGACGTACGACTTGTCGAACGTATCGCCGGACAGGACCTTGAGTTTGGTCTTGGACGCGATCTGGACCACGCTGGGGTGGGTCGGCAGCGTAATGTCCTTCGAGGACGCAAGCATCTTGAGCTTTTCATTGGCAGCCGAGTGATCCTTGACCATCATGGCGCCGAAGTCTTTGACCTGTTGGCTCCCACCCTTGTCCTGCGCCAGCTGGCCGGCCTCGACTTCGGCAATGCCGCCCTCAGCAGCATTTTTGTAGAAAGATGCGTCAGGATTCGACGCGGCAAAGGCCAATGCGGGCAAGCCCAGCATCAGCACGAGGAATGAGACTTTCATTTTCTTCTCCTGAGCAAAAAGTGACGGCGCGTCTGCTGCGCGGATTTTTCCCCAATTGAAACGGCGGCACGAGTCGTATGGGGCGCGAGTCGGCGTAGGAAAAACGGCGCCCCGCGCGGGCCTTGCGTCCGGCGGAATTCCGCGCGCAATCCGGCGGCAAACATAACATTATGTAAATTAACAATTTTTTTCTGCCGGATGGCACTCGCCGACGCTGAACGAGCGCGTTGCCGACCGGCATCACACTCGCAGCATGAACTGCGTCGCAGATTACGCAGACAAGCATGCACTCCTACACATCGTCGGCGTTCGTCCATGGTTTCGCACAGGGTGACCTGCTAAAAGCCATTCGCATGACGCTCAAAACAGCGCAAGACACAGACAAGCCAGGTGGCAGCGCAGCTGAGGCTGCGCAAATGGCCATCGAGGCTGGGCTCGTTTATGTCTCCGACACGGAGCCGGGTATCCGTCGTTTGCGCGTGGGCCGGGGCTTCCGCTACGTGACGCCGGAGAATCGGCGTCTCGCGGCCGAAAAAGATCTCAGACGCATCGCCAGCCTTGCGATCCCGCCCGCATATCGCGACGTGTGGATCACGATGAAACCCCGCGGCCATCTGCAGGCGACCGGACGGGATGCGCGTGGACGAAAACAATACCGCTATCACTCCGAGTGGCGCGAGCTGCGCGACAGTGCAAAATTCGAAAGAATGGTGGCCTTTGGCGAGCAGCTGTCGAAGTTGCGCCGCGTGCTGAAGCGCGATACGGGACTGCCGGGACTGCCGCGCGAAAAAGTCCTGGCCGTCGTGGTGAGTTTGCTGGATGCAACCCGAGTTCGCGTCGGCAACAGCGAATACGCGCGCGACAACAAGAGTTTTGGCCTCACCACACTGCGCAACCGGCATGTGACGTTTATCCGGGACGGCCGCGCCGTCTTGAATTTTCGCGGCAAGGGCGGCGTGCAGCACGAAATTCTCATCGATGACAAGCGTATTGCGAAAATCGTACGCCGCTGCAAAGAGATTCCCGGCCAGCACCTGTTTCAATACATCAACGACGAGGGGCAGCGCTGCCCCATCGATTCAGGCCAGGTCAATGATTATCTGCGCGAGGCCATGGGCAACGACTTTACCGCCAAGGACTTTCGCACCTGGGGTGCCACCTTGCATGCCATTACGCTGCTGGCGCGTACGCCGTTGCCGGAGTCTTCCAGCGAACATGCATTCAAGAAGCAGATCGCGGAGGTCGTGAAGCAGGTGGCCGCGGAATTGCGCAATACGCCGGCCGTTTGCCGCAAGTCGTATATCAATCCCGCCGTCTTCGACAGCTGGCGATCCGGCAGCATCCACCAGAAGATCGACGGAAAGCTCACGATGGCCTCCGCACGCCGGGCTGAAACTCTCGTGCTTGGGTTTTTGCGCCAGGAAGCCAGGGGCGGCACGTCGCGCCGTCAAGGTTTCCTACAAAAAGTTGCAACCGGGGACGACAGACCGGCATGAGAGCGGAGCGCTATATGATGCTCATGCTCAAACACCTCTCCGCCCGCGGAAGCCTGTTCCTATTCGTCCGCACGCATCATCACCTCGAGTATTATTTCAATCTGAGCGATACGCATCTCGCCGCCAATCAAAACGCTCCCGCACGTTCCCCCGTGTCCTCCGGGCTGGCCAAGATCATCGAATTTCGGCCTATCTGCCGGGCTCAGCCATCGACCGGAGCGTAGGGGCCGCCCATGAACATGGCGACATTTCTCAAGGGCACGGCGAATGTGCTGATGGCCTTGAGCCTCGTCAAGTTGGTGGTCCATGATCTCGGTGAGGAAGTTCGCCACGATGCCGCCGGGGTGGGCGAGAAAACCCAGGCACTGGTTCGACGTTCTCCGTACCGGGCGGCAGCATCGGCTGCGGCACTCGGACTCCTGACTGGATTCCTGCTGAGCCAGCCTCGACATCCCCCGACCCGGTAATCCGCGCGCGATGCGGCGCGGCCGTACCTAGGACTATTCCTACGCCCAATTCGGACCCCGGGCACTATTGCGCCGACATTGTTGACGTAGTGTTGTGCCCAAACCAACCAGTCGGGGCGGCGATGGAACTGCATCTGAGTGTGTCCGGGGCGCTAACCGGCGATATGTTCATCGCAGCCGTTCTCGATGCCTTCCCCCACCATGAGGAGCGAGTGGTAGCCGCCATCGATGCGGTGGACGCGAGGCACCCTGTGGCCTGTGCGCTGCTCGGACATGTGGATGTCGAGGTTTCCGGGCAGCGCTTCGAGATCGTGCCGTTCGAGAAATACTTTGGAATTATCCCGTTTGCTTTTCCGCGAGAGGGCGTCACGTGGGACGCAGTGGCAGAATGGCTTCGCGCGGCGGAAATCAAACCGGCAGTTCGCGCCCATGCCGCGAAGGTTTTTGAGTTGATAGCAAAGGCCGAATCGGGCACGGCCGTACTCGGTGCCGCCGCTGAACTCACGCCGTGGTATGTCACCTCCCAGGTGGTGGGCGCGGCCGCCTTGATCGATGCGCTCGGTCCGGTGCGCTGGACGGTCTCCCCCTCGAACGAGGGCACAGCTGCAACCCTGACCGCCGCGGCGATTCTCGATTATCTTTGTCCGGCGCGCAACCGCAGCCAGCCGCTGCCGCGAATGCGCTCCTTGACGCGCAGCGGGATCGGATTTGGCTCACCGCCCGCCACCAATACCTACCTGCGCCTACTGTGCTTCGATGAAGGGAGTGCCGCCCTCGCGGCGCCGGACATGTCGGCGCAGGTTCCGATGCCCGTCGACGGCAGTACAGGCCAGCGTCCCGCCCAATAAATCGCCTATTGGCGCATGCCGACGAAAACGCACCGACGGCGCCCTGTACGCTCCACCCGCATCATGTGGGAGATCGCCCGCGATACCGTGTCCGAGTGGATCAAGCACAACGCATCCAGTCTGGGTGCGGCGCTTTCCTTCTACACGCTGTTCTCCCTCGCGCCGATCCTGGTCATCGCAATGGCGGTGGCCGGCGCGCTGTTCGGCCCGCACGTTGCCGAGACGCACGTCCTGGAACAAATGCGAGCACTGCTCGGCGACGCCGGTGCCGCCGCCGTGCAAAGCCTTCTCTCCAGCGCACATCAAAGCGGCCTCCAAGGTGTCGCCGCAGCCATAAGCATCGTCACGCTGCTGGTCGGCGCAACCAGCGTCTTCGGCGAATTGCAAAATACACTCGACTTCATCTGGAAGTCTCCGCACAAGGACTCCGTCGCGTGGTGGCGGATTCTGCGTTCCCGCATATTGTCCGTCGGGCTCATCCTTGGGGTCGGCTTTCTGTTGATGGTATCGCTGATCGTGAGTGCTGCGCTCGCGGCGCTGGGTGCCTGGCTCGGAAGCTTCATGCTGCAGTGGCAAGTGATATTGCCGGCCTTGGATCTGGTCTTGAGCTTGGGGCTGACCACGGTGCTGTTTGCGATGATCTACAAGTATGTTCCGCGCGAGCACATCGCCTGGGGCGACGTTTGGATCGGCGGCTTGGTCACCGCATGCCTGTTCTCCGTCGGGAAATTGGTGATAGGGTTGTACTTGGGCCGCAGTTCGTTGAATTCCGCCTACGGAGCAGCCGGCTCCATCATGGTGCTTCTGCTGTGGATCTACTACTCGGCGCAAATTTTTCTGCTGGGCGCCGAATTCACCCATGTGTTTACCTACGCTTTGGGGTCGCGATCCGGCGATGAGCGGCTATAATCACCCGCTGATATGAAGACAGATGAAATCAGGGAGGCGCTCAAGAAGCAGGCGCTCGACTACCACGAATTCCCGACACCCGGGAAGCTTTCGATCACCGCCACCAAACAGTTGCTGAATCAAAGCGACCTGGCGCTCGCCTATTCGCCGGGCGTCGCCGCTGCCTGCGAGGCCATTGTCGAGAACCCGCTGAACGCTTTTCGCTTCACGGGCCGCGGCAATCTCGTCGGCGTGGTCAGCAACGGCACCGCGGTGCTGGGTTTGGGCGCAATCGGGCCCTTGGCCGCGAAGCCCGTGATGGAAGGCAAGGCGGTACTGTTCAAGAAATTTGCGGGCATCGATGTATTCGACATTGAAATCGAGCAGCGCGATCCGCAGATGCTGATTGAAATCATCGCATCGCTCGAGCCCACCTTCGGGGCTATCAACCTGGAGGATATCAAGGCTCCTGAATGCTTCATCGTCGAGCGGGAGCTGCGCCGCCGCATGAAAATCCCGGTATTCCATGACGATCAGCATGGAACCGCCATCATCGTCGGCGCCGCGTGCATCAACGGCCTGCAGGTGGTAGGCAAGGACATCGCGCAGGTCAAGATGGTCGTGAGCGGCGCCGGTGCGGCGGCCCTGGCCTGCGTCGACCTCTTGTTGGATCTGGGACTTACGCGCGAAAACATCTGGCTGAGCGACCTGGCGGGCGTCGTCTATCAGGGTCGGCAGGAACTCATGGATCCGGAAAAGGCGCGTTTTGCGCAGCCCACCGCCGCCCGCACGCTTGCAGAGATCATCGATGGCGCGGACGTTTTCCTGGGATTGAGCGCCGGCGGAGTGCTGACGCCCGACATGGTCCGCCGGATGGCGCCGAAACCCTTGATTCTGGCGCTCGCGAATCCGACGCCGGAAATATTGCCGGAGGAGGTCAGGGCGGTACGCAACGACGCCGTGATTGCCACGGGCCGCAGCGACTATCCGAATCAGGTTAATAACGTACTGTGTTTCCCCTTCATTTTCCGCGGCGCGCTGGATGTGGGCGCGACGACCATCACCCGCCCGATGGAAATTGCCACGGTACATGCAATTGCGCAACTGGCGCGGCAGGAACAAAGCGATATCGTGGCGGCAGCCTATGGCGGCATCGAGGATCTCGCCTTTGGACCGGACTACTTGATTCCCAAGCCCTTTGACCCGCGTTTGATCGTCAAGATCGCTCCCGCTGTTGCGGCAGCGGCGATGCAATCAGGGGTGGCCACCCGTCCCATCCATGATTTAGCGGCCTACCGCCAGCGGCTTCTGCAGTTTGTCTATCACAGCGGCACGCTCATGCAGCCGCTGTTCGACGCGGCCCGCCAGATCGCGCCGGAACGCAGCCGTATCGTGTATGCCGAGGGCGAGGATGAACGGGTGCTGCGTGCCGTGCAGATCGTGGTGGATGAAAAGCTGGCCACGCCTATTCTGGTCGGCCGGCCCGCGGTCATCGAGCGGGCGCTCAAGCGTCATGGATTGCGGCTGCGCATCGGTGAGACTGTCACGGTCGTCAACCCCGAGCAGGATGAGCGATTCCGCGAGTATTGGCAGACGTACCAAAGCATGACTGAACGCGCAGGCGTGACCGCGCAATACGCGCGGTTGGAAATGCGCCGGCGCACCACGCTGATCGCAGCCATGCTGCTGAAAAAGGGCGAGGCGGACGGCTTGATCTGCGGCACGATCAGCACCACGGGCAGGCACCTGCATTACATAGACCGGGTGCTCGGACATCGCCCGGGGGCCAGCGTCTACGGCACGATGACCGGCGTGATCCTCCCGGGCCGCCAGGTGTTCATGGTCGATACGCACGTGAACCTGGATCCGACCGCAGAACAGCTCATGGAACTGACGCGGCTGGCGGCGGATCAATTGTCGTCATTTGGCCTCGTTCCCAAAGTCGCGCTGCTGTCGCACTCGAATTTCGGATCGAGCAACGCTCCGTCGGCCGCGAAGATGCGTGCCGTGTTGGCGCTGCTGCGCGCGCGAATGCCGGAACTCGAGGTGGACGGGGAAATGCACGGCGATTGTGCGTTGAATGAATCGGCGCGGCGCGCCGTCTTGGAGACGAGCACGCTGCACGGTACGGCAAATCTGTTGGTGTGCCCGAATCTGGACAGTGCCAGCATCGCCTACAACTTGCTGAAGTCCGCCGCCGGCCACAACGTCGCAGTGGGACCCATTCTGCTGGGCTGCGCCGCCGCTGCGCATATCCTGACGCCCGCCGCGACCGTGCGCCGGCTGGTCAACATGACCGCGATCACCGTGATGGATGCCAACAAGGCGCTCAGCGCGAGAGAGTAGGCGGATGAGTTCAACCGCTGCGCGGTTGGTCAACGGCTGCCTGCGTGAGCCGTTGAACCCAAGAGTGGTTCGCTGTGTCTATTTCGCTATGGCATCCGACTTGATATGCCATAGGCTGCCGAAGCCCGAGCGGTACATACGAGGATATTTGCCATGCAACGCAATAAACGGTTTCTGACCGGCGCCGCGATCGCTGCGCTCGTCGCCTTGACGGGAAGCGGCGCGAGTTTTGCCGGCGATGCGTCCGCCGGCGAGCCGACCGCAGGCACATGGGAACATCACCAGACTCAGTTTACCTACTGGGGCATCACGACTCTATACAGCTGCGACGGTTTGGAAGCCAACATCCGCTCGCTGCTGCTGCATCTCGGCGCCCGCAAGGATGCGAAGGTTGACGCGCGCGGCTGTCCGCATGGAAGCAGCGTGCCGGGCCGCAATGCCATCGTCGCACTGGATTTCTATACCCTTGCTCCCAGCGATGCGAATAGCCCAAACGCCGTTCAAGCTCATTGGACGCCCGTCGAGGTGAGCCCGACGCATCCTTCCTTCATGGCGGGCGGCGACTGTGAGCTCATCGATGAAATGAAGGACATCATCTCGAAGAATTTCAGCCTGCGCGACTTGAACTATCGCACCGACTGCGTGCCTCACCAGGTCAACATCAATGGCTTCGGCATCAAGGCGCAGGCTCTCAAGGCGCTGCCTGCCGTGGCCAAGGCTTCCGGAAGCTGAGCAGCTAAGCTAGCGGCGGTAGGCGCGATTCTTCCAGCTCGCGCCTTTGCCCCGCCAGTAGTCCAACGCCGAGGCCGCTGTCGCGCCCATGTAAAAGACGGCGATCAGAGGCAATGCGAGTGCCCCGAGCTTGTTGCGCCGGTAGCGGATCAGAGTGGGAACGTAGCTCAAGGCGGCCAGCAGGCAGGCGGCCACGGCGCAACCAAACCGCCAGCCGCTGGCAAAGACCGCCTCCCAGGGCGGTACGAGCCATATGATGACCAGCGCGGCAATGGTCCCGAACAGCAGCACGGGAGAATAACGTAGTTGAGTAAAGGCGGTTCGGGCGATCATGCGCCAGATATCCGCAAATTTCGGATAGCGGCGAATCGACGCGGCAAGCTCGGAGTGCGCCAAGAAGATGCGGCCGCCGCGTTTTACTTCCCTGGCCAATGCCACATCATCGATGAGGGCGTCCTTGATGGCGCCTATGCCGCCGATGCGTTCGAGCGCTGCGCGGCGTATCAGAACAGTGCCGCCGGCCGCCGCGGCGACCGTCGATCGCGGGTCATTCACTTTGGCAAATGGATAGAGCATTTGGAAAAAATAGACGAATGCAGGAACCAGCAGGCGCTCCGCAACGCTTTCGCAATTGAGCCGCACCATTTCACTGACCATGTCGAGCTGCGCGTGCAGCAGTTTCGCGAGCAACGAGGCAAGATGCGCCGGTTGGTGCACGATATCGGCATCGGTGAACAGCACGATGGGCGAGCGGCTCGCTGCCACGCCCTCGTGCAGCGCCCAAAGCTTTCCAGACCAACCGGGCGGCTTCGAATCCAAGCGGATCACCTCAAGGTTCGGCGCTGAGCCGGCCAGCGCCGCGGTACCGTCCGTGGAGTTGTCATCAATCAAGAGCACGCGGAATGTGCCGGCATAGTCTTGCCTGAGCAGCGAGGCGATCGCGGCCTGAATTGTTTCGGCCTCATCGCGCGCCGGAACGATGATGTCGACTTCAGGAAGCTCCTGCGGCACAGCTCTCGATAGCTGTGGGCGCGAGCGCCAGAAGAAACCGCGGGCGAAGAATAAATAACTCCACGCGCACAATGACAGCAGCGCAAGCATCGGTCTACGCGATCAGATCGGTTCGTCCAGCGACTTTGCCAGGGGCGTGAACAGTTTGGGGCCCGAGGCGGTCATGTGCCAGCAATCCTCCAAGCGAATGCCGAATTCACCGGGTATATAAATCCCCGGCTCGTCGGAGAAACACATGCCGGCCTGCAACTGCGTCGTGTCGCCGTGCACGAGGTAGGGAGGCTCATGTCCATCCAATCCAATGCCATGTCCGGTGCGGTGAGAAAGGCCGGGCAAGTGATAGCCCGGACCCCAGCCTTCGCTTTCGTAGTACTTGCGAACTGCGTCATCGATGCCGCCGACGGGCGCATCGAGTTTTGCGGTTTCCAGCGCGAGCTCCTGGCCGCGCTTGACGGTGTTCCAAACCTTGCGCTGGCGCGCATTGGCTTGGCCAAAAACCCAGGTACGCGAAATGTCGGATTCGTAGCCGTGCACGGCGCAGCCGCAGTCCATGAGGATCACCGATCCTTCACGGACACTTTGCGGCTTCACCGAGCCGTGCGGATAGGCAGAGGCTTCATTGAGCAGCACCAGCGAGAAGCCGCCCGGCGAGCCTCCCAGCGCAAGCGTCGTGCGATCCATCAGCGCGCTGATATCGGAGGCGCTCATCCCGACGGCCACCTGCGAATGCACGTGGCGAAGCCCTGCGATCGTGACGTCGTTGGCCAGTTGCATGAGGGCGAGTTCAGCCGGAGACTTGATCAATCGGCACGCGCGCACAATGGCGTCGGCAGGAACGATTTCGTAGGCGCTCGACGCTTGGCGGATACCGGCAACGATGAAGAATCGAATCGTCGACTCGGCGGCCAACACGCCGGAGTCAATGCCGCGCGCCTTCAGCCCTTGCACTATTTTCTCAAACGGATTCTCGTGTTCGTCCCAGGGCTGCACATCGCCGCCGACCTGCAACGTCTCACGGACCGAAGGCTCCTCAAAAGCCGGCGTCACCACCAGCACCGCGCCGCTAACAGGAATGATGGCGAGCGTCGTGCGCTCGGAGCGGCGCCAGCGGATGCCCGTGAAGTATTCCAAGCTGCTGCCCGATTCGATCAACAAGGCAGCCACTTTGCGCTGCGCCATGAAACCTTGAGCCTTTTCGATGCGGGAACGACGCTCTTCGACCGAGATCGGCTTCGCTCCGCCGGTCAGCGACTTCAATTTCGAGGCCGCCGAATCACGGGCGAAGCCGGCACCGGCGGCCAGCACGGGCGCTGCGGCCGCGCTTTGCAGAAAGACTCGACGGGTCAGCATGAGCATCCCTTATGGAAAGGCGACCCGCGTAGGATACTGCAAATCCAGAGTTAAATTCCGACAGTGATTCACTTCACGATCCTACAGTTCGCGATCTGGCTGCGTCACATCATGCGAGCGACGGACGTGTCGGCCGTTTGCCGGCGAAATGCAGGAGAAATGGCATGGGCATCAACAAAGATCAGGTCGAAGGTCGAGTCAAGGAAGCAACTGGCAAGGTTCAGGAAGTCGCCGGCAAAGCCGTCGGCAGCACGACGCAGCAGGTCAAAGGCGCGTTCAACAAGGCGGCAGGCGCAGCGCAAGCCAAGTACGGCGATGTCAAGAACGACCTGAACAAACAGTCCAAAGAAGATCGCTCCAAAGAGGATCGCTAGTCGGATTCGCCATGCGCCGCGCGGTGCGGCGCATGGCGCCTTTCATGGCGCTGCGCGCCTAGGGGCGCACTGATGCGGTTGCCCGCTCGAGAATGGTCTCAGCGCGCTGAAAGAGTTCGGGCGCCACTGCATGACCCGAGGCTGCCGCATTCTCTTCAACTTGTTCGGGGCGGGAAGCGCCGATGATTGCGCCGGCCAAATTCGGCTGACGCAGCACCCACGCCAGTGCGAATTGCGAGAGGGTCAATCCCGCCTCGGCGGCAACGGGCCGCAGCGCCTGCACCGCTTGCAGCACTTTGGGTTCAAGCCATACCTGGTTGAAGAAGCCGTTGATGGCGTCGTTGGCCGCGCGGCTATCAGGCGGCAGGCGCGCGCCCGGTTGATACTTTCCGGTCAATACGCCTTGCGCCAGCGGCGACCAGACTATCTGCGATATGCCGTTTTTCGCGCACAGCGGCAGCAGCGCCTTCTCGGGCTCTCGATGCAGGAGCGAGTATTGCGGTTGGCTGGATACAAATTTCTCGACGCCGGAGATGGCGAGGGCGGCGGCGATTCGATCCACGGGCCATTCGGAAAATCCGATGTAGCGAACCTTGCCCGCGCGCACCACCTCGCTCAACGCCTCCATTGTCTCTTCGAGGGGCGTATCCGCGTCATAGCGATGGCATTGGTACAGGTCGATGTAATCGACCCGCAGGCGCTCGAGCGAGGCGTCGAGCTGCTTGTGAATTTGCGCGCGGGACAGACCCTTGTCCGTCTGGGTCATTGGGAAGAAAAGCTTGGTGGCCAGCACGTAGCTGTCCCGTCTGATATTCGCCAATGCTTCGCCGAGCACCCGTTCCGCGGCGCCCCGGCCATAGACATTGGCGGTATCGATGAGGGTGATTCCAACATCAAGCGCCCGATGCACGCAGGCGGTTGCGCTTGCCTGGGCGTCCCCCTCCGCGAGGTTGAGCCATGAGCCGAACGCGATTTCGGAAACGACGAGCTTACTGCTGCCAAGTGACCGGTATTTCAATCAAGATCTCCGCGGCAAGCGTAGATGCTAACACGGAGTTTTCCGCTCAAGTGGCCGGAGCAATTTCCGAATATTTCATCTCTTCGAGCGTTCCGAACGTCGACCAGTCACAGCGGAGGACGTAGCCGTCGCTGGCATACGCTTCCGACCACCCCTGTATGCCGCCTGCCGACTGGCCTCGACGCATCGAGCGCGGACCCGGCCCCCCGTGGCGCGCGAAGAAATCCTTGAGCCGTTCGTCGTGATCCGGAGAGTCCATCGCGGGAACGGTATGTGCGCGGCGTTGGCTGCGCAAGTCAAGAGGCGCCAGCGCCGGGGTCAGAATCGTCCTGCACGCAAATCGGCCGGCTGCCATGTTTCCAAGCGGCGAGTACGCGCAAGCTTCCATCCTGACCCAAGAGGATGAGCATATGAATTCTTCACTTGCTTTCGTGAACGGCGTGGGGAGCAACACGCTGCTGTCGGCGGCTGAGCCGGAAGCGCCGCGTACGCCGGCAACTCCAGGAACCGCCGCGAACCGCGGTAAGTCGAAGGATGAGCGCCAGGCGGAGGAGGAATCCGAAGCCAAACCGGCTTCCAAGCCAGGCGGATTTCCCAACGACCCCGATGATCCGACCAACCCCAATGAAGTCCGCGAGAGGCACTTGAACAAAATCAAACCTTGAAGCGGTCCCCTGCAGCGCCGTCGAAAAACCTGTCGATCGAGGACTATGCGTTGATCGGCGATTGCCATACTGCCGCCCTGGTCGGCAGGAATGGCTCGATTGATTGGCTGTGCTTCCCGCGCTTTGATTCGGGCGCCTGTTTCGCGGCATTGCTGGGCGGAGCGGAGCGCGGCCGCTGGCTGGTGGCGCCGGCGGGAAAGCTCAAGAGCGTGCGGCGCCGTTATCGAAATGATTCTTTGGTGCTCGAGACTGAATTTCATACCGCACGCGGCAGCGTTCGGCTCATCGACTTCATGCCCCTCTCCGATGAGCATTGGGACGTGGTGCGCATCGTCGAGGGATTGAGCGGCACCGTGGCCATGCGCATGGAGCTGATCGTCAGGTTCGACTACGGATCCATTGTGCCGTGGGTCCGCCGTGCGAAAGATATGTTGTTGCTGACAGCCGGGCCGGACACGCTCGAGCTGGCGGCCTCCGTTGAGGTTTCCGGCGAGAACATGAAGACCGTGGCGCAATTCTCCGTGCGCAAAGGACAACGCGAAACCTTCGTCTTGAATTATCGGCCGTCGCACTTTCCCATGCGGGCGCGGATCAATCCGGCACGTGCTTTGAAGGCAACCGAACGGCAGTGGCATCGCTGGTCGGCGCGCTGCCGATACAAGGGACGATGGCGCGGGCCGGTCCAGCGATCGCTGCTCACCTTGAAGGCGCTGACTTACGAGCCGACCGGCGGTCTTGTGGCAGCGCCCACCACGTCGCTGCCGGAGTTGCTGGGGGGCGTTCGCAATTGGGATTATCGCTATTGCTGGCTGCGGGACGCGACGTTTACCTTAAATTCGCTGCTGCTGGCCGGCTACAACGAGGAGGCCTCGGCCTGGCGCGAATGGCTGTTGCGCGCCGTGGCCGGCTCGCCGGATGATTTGCAAATCGTCTACGGTGTGACGGGCGCGCGGCGGCTCGATGAAGTTGAGTTGCCCTGGCTGAGCGGCTACCGGAACTCGAAACCGGTCCGCACCGGCAATGCCGCTTCGCGGCAATGCCAGTTGGATGTGTATGGCGAAGTGATGGATTCATTGCATCTGGCGCGAGCCTCCGACCTGGAGCCGCACCCGGAGGCATGGAATGTGCAGCTCGCGCTGATGCGTTTTGTTGAGTCTCACTGGGATCAGCCGGACCAAGGTCTGTGGGAGGTTCGCGGACGGCGCAGGCATTTCACCCATTCCAAAATCATGGCGTGGGTGGCTTTTGACCGCGCGATCAAGGATGCCGAGAAGGAAGGATTGGATGCGCCGGTGCGGCGGTGGCGCCGGCTGCGCGACCATATCCATGCTCAGGTCTGTAAACATGCCTTCGATGCGTCGCGAAACACCTTCGTACAGTCGTACCGGTCTGCCCATCTGGATGCCAGCCTGCTGTTGATCCCGCAAGTCGGCTTTCTGCCCGCGGATGATTCCCGCGTACTCGGCACGATCGCCGCCATCGAAAAGAACCTGCGGGTCGATGGCTTGGTGCTGCGCTATTCGACCGCGACCAACGTCGATTCACTGCCGGTGGGCGAGGGCGCGTTCCTGGCGTGCTCCTTTTGGCTTGCAGACAGTTATGTGCTCACGGGCCGCCGCGCCGAGGCCGAGGCGCTGTTCGAACGTCTGTTGGGAATCGGCAATGACGTGGGCCTGTTCGCGGAAGAATATGATCCGCGCGCGAAGCGAATGCTTGGAAATTTTCCGCAGGCCCTGACCCACATGGCGCTGGTCAACTCGGCGCGTCTGTTGTCGATACCGGAGGCAGCCGCGAAGCGGGCCGCCGCCCGCGGCGGACGCCCCGGTTCCCATGCCACTTGACCGGATACCGCCTGTCGGATATGGCCGTCACGCGCTCACTTTCGCCACCTACAGATATGCCGCGGCGCACCGCGCAGGATATATCGCGAGAACTAGTAAAGCCGACAGGCTACATAAACTTTCGGAGGAACGATGAAGAAGCACGTTGTTTTATGCGGCATGATCGCGCTGGGCGTGGCATGCGCACCAATGGCGATGGCCGATGAAGGTGCCACGGATACGCAATCGCATCATTTCATCAAGGATTCGGCTATCACCACCAAGGTGAAGGCGAAACTGGCGGCCAAGCATTTGTCGACATTGACCAGAATCAAGGTGGACACCGATGCGGACGGCGTGGTGTGGCTGAGCGGTCGTGCACCGACCAAGGACGCCAGTGATTTGGCGGCAATGATTGCGAAGAACACTGAAGGCGTGAACTCAGTTCACAACGACATCACGGTCGAGCCTTAGGCGTCAGTTCGAATTGTTTGATTGACGTTGGTTGGTTTGCGGGCGCCTCGGAATCGGGGCGCCCGCGCTTGCATTGCGGCCGCGCTATCCGGCGGGGATCTGCCCGGCCAATCGATCTGCCAACGAAGCAATGCAGGCGCTCAAGGCGGCGGCAACATCCGCATAGCTCTGCGGTGCTTGCGGACTGAGAAAGGTATCCCGGCCCAGGACTTCCCGGCCCGTATGCACATCGGTTACGCGCCAGTGCGTCTCCACGATCAGCTGATTACCGAGGCGCGCCGTGATCTGATCGACGTCGACCGTCATTCGCACCAGTGGAATGCCGGCATGTTCGGCGGTCTTCGACAGCACCACCACATCATTGCGCCGCTGTTCGATGTCGCGCGCCAGTGCCGCGGTGATCAGATCCGCCAATGGCGCGGCCCAGCGCTCGTGATCCATGACCGCAACGCCCGCCGGCGACGCCAGCACCATCTCAGCGCGATCGACCAGGGAGGGTACGGTGACCCGCAAAGTGACCTGACGGTCAAATTGCGATCTCGATTCCCGGGAACCGGCGGGTTGCGCCTCCAACACATAGAAGTGATCCCGTTGCCGCGTCACACAACCTGTCAACAGAACCAGGGCGCAGAGGCCGGCGTTCAGCAATTTCATGGTGCACCTGGCGGTTTGCCGCGTAGCAGGGATTCTGGGTGGCGCTCGAGATAGTCGACCAGGGCGCTGATCGATTTCGCAGCACGGGATACCTGCAACAAGGTCGAGCCGAGGTCGTTTTCTAGGGGCGCATCCTGTCCAAGCAGTTCCTTGGCGTTCTTCAGCGCGGCCTGCGCCTCGCTCAAGGTGGCCTGCACCTGCGGCGCAAGATTGGTGTCGACGTCATGCAACAGCCGGTCGGCGCTCTTGAGCGTCTGATCGAGAGAGTTCATGGCACCGATCAAGCGCGCCGAGAGCTGATCGAAGGGCACCTTGCTGAGTTTTTTTGCAATGACGCCGACCGAGTCCTGAATGTCGTCGAGACCGCTCGCGATCGTGGGAAAAATGGCCGGCTTATCCACCCAGTCGACCTTGTCCTTGGGTACATCATGATGCATGTCCAGGGAGACGAATTTCTGTCCGGTCAACAGATTCCCGGTTTTCAATTCGGCGCGCAGTCCGTGTGCAACCAAACTGTCGATCATTGCACGGCTATCGGGTTGCGCCGCGGGGGCCGCGGCGGCGCGTCCGTTGTTCAGCGGGTGCCCGCGCAGCCGCTGCGGATACAATTCCACTGACACCGGAAAGGCGAGCGAGCCGCCGCGTTCGTCGTATTGCACGTCGACGCTCCTGACTTCGCCCACCGTGATGCCCTGCAATTCCACCGGGGCGCCCGGCGATAGACCCCGCAACGACCCCCCGAAATACATCACGAAGCCGCGAATCTCGATTTCGGAGGGGCGCATCGCGCGATCTTGATCGCCAAACAGCGTAAACGCGGTATCCGCGGCGACCCGCGGCGCGGTGGTCCCGCTCGGATTTCCAAAGGCGACGCCGCCCTCGAGCATCGATGCCAGCGATTCGGTGCGCAGCTTGACGCCATCGGCGTTGACGGACATGTCGATTCCGCTGGCCTGCCAAAAACGCGTGTCGCTCGTCACGTACATGTCAAACGGAGAATTGATGAATGCCTTGATCGTCACACCGGTGCCGCCCGGATCCAGGCTATAACCCACGACCTGGCCGGCGGTGATATGCCGGTAGAACACCGCGGAACCAATGTCCAGCGATCCCAAGTCATCGGCGTGCAGAATGAATTCACGTCCCGGCAGATCGGCGGTCACGATGGGAGGTACTTCGACACCAACGAAGTGGTCGCGCTTTGCGGTTGAGTGGCCCACATCGACGCTGATGTACGCACCTGACACCAGGGTGGCCAGTCCGGACACGCCCGCGCCCGAGACCCGGGGCCGCACGACCCAAAAACGCGTATCGTCGACCAGGTACGTTTGCGCATTGCGGTGAATGGCCGCCGTTACGATGACATCCTTGCGATCATCGCCGACCCGGATGTCCCGCACTTCGCCGATCTCCACGTCCTTGTAGCGAACCCGGGTCTTGTTTAATTCCAGTCCTTCGGCGTTCGCAAAGCGAATTTCAATTGACGTTCCTTGCGCGAGTTTTTCGCGAACCACAACGAAGGCGCCGGCGAAAACCACGACTATCGGAAGTATCCATACGAGCGGCAAGCGGCCCCAGAGAGAACGCGCAGGCACCGCTGCCGGCAGCTCCTCGACATCCGAACGCGGTCCCTCGCTCACTGCTCCGTCTCCCAGAGCAATCGCTCATCGAAGGTGCGCGCCGCGAACATGGTCAAGACAACGACTGCGCCGAAGGCCAATGCCCCCCAGCCCACGGAAACATAGGCCAGCGATCTGATTTGCACCAGGGCCACCAGAAGCGAGATGGCGTAAACGTCGAGCATCGACCAGCGTCCTATGAATTCGACCATCCGAAATAGCTCGCTGCGTTGTGTTCGGTAGCGCGGAGTGCGGCGCCAGGCGGAAAAGAGTACCACGCTGAGCGCAATGATCTTGAGCAGCGGCACGACGATGCTGGCAACGAAGACCAACAGGGCGATCGGCCAGGAGCCGGACTGCAGCAGTACCAAAACCCCGCTCATGATCGTGTCCCGTTCCTCTTCGAACAGCGTGTTGTAGTACATCACCGGCAGCAGGTTGGCGGGTATGTACAAGACGGCGGCGCAAAGGAGCAGAGCGGCGGTCAGGGCCAGGCTATGGGGCTTGCGTTGATGCAGATGTGCATGACATCTCGGACAGCGTGGATAGGGGACTTGAAGCCCCCGCACCGTCGCACGGCACTGCAGACAAACCAGCAGCCCCAAACTTCGGCCGGTTGCCGGTGCGCTCACGTGCGGTATTCCTCCACCCATCGCCAGAATTGCCCGGGAGTCGTGCGGCTGGTCAGCGCGGCGAGTGCCAGCATGAGGAGTCCGCACGACCAGATGGCGACGCCCGGGACCAGGCGCGCATACGCCGACAAACGCACCAGCGCCACCAGTGCGCCCAGCATGAAAACTTCGACAAATATCCACGGTCGCAGCTGGGTCAGCAGCCGAAACACCGTGCCCATGCCTGGGGCTTGACGCCCGCGCCGCAGCGGAATCAAAAGATACAACAGGCCGGCAATCTGTAACAGCGGACTGAGCACCGTGGTTATGAATACCAGGCAGGCGAGGCTGGCATGGTCTTGCCTATACAGACTCAAGGCCGCGCCAACCAAGGTCGTGTCCCGACTCGTCCCATTGTATTGGATCCCCACGAAGGGATACGCGGTGGTCAACAAGAACAGCACCAGCGCGCAAATTGCCACGGCAACCGCGGTATCGATGCTGCCGTTCTCGGGCCGTTGCAACAGCGCCCGGCAGCGGGCGCATCGCGTCGCCGGGGAGAACGGCGCCATAGCGGCCCGGTGTGCCAGGTCACACGAGGGACAAACAATTACCGACGACATCTAGTGTTCTCGGATGGACTTCCGAGCATCTTGCCTTACGGCGGCCAACGCGTCGCGTAATTCATCGATTCGATAGGGCTTGGCAATAATTTTGATTTTTTGCGCTCCGGCCTTGCGGACCGCCGCTTCGGCATAGCCGCTGGTCAGCAGCACGGGCAGGTTCGGCCGACGACGGCGGATTTCCTGCGCCAGCTCAACGCCATTCATTCGGCCGGGCATCATCACGTCGGAGAAGACTATATCGACCGAGCGACGGTCGGCGAGCGCGCCCAAGGCGGCCTCGGCGCTTGCAACCCGGGTCGTGTCATAGCCCAGCTGATTGATCATCTCCACGGTCAATGCCGCTACCTCGTCGTCGTCTTCGACCACGAGCACCTGCGCAGTGCCGGCGGGACTGTCGTCAACCGCGTGCGGCATCAATTCGGGACTGTACGAGGGGGTCTTCAGCGAGCGGGGCAGGAACAAGGACACCAGAGTGCCGCGTCCGGGGGTGCTGGCGATGCGCACCGCGCCCCCCGATGCCCTGGCGAAGCCATGCGCCTGCGCCAGGCCCAACCCAGAACCGGTGCCGACTTCCTTGGTGGTAAAGAAGGGTTCAAAGGCATGGCCAAGGGTATCGGGCGTCATGCCGACACCGGAGTCCACAATATCGAGCCGCACGAAGTCGCCGGCGAGGTCATGATCGGCCAACGCCGGACAATTTCTGGCGTTGATCTGAATCGTTCCGCCGTTGGGCATGGCATCGCGCGAGTTGAGCGACAAATTCAGAATAACGAGTTCGAGCTCACCCGCATCAACTTCCACGGGCCACAGCCGCTCAGCAAAGGAGGTCTGAATCTGGATGTCGCCGCGCAGGCTTCGATTCAGCAGCTCTCGCATGTCGCCCACCAAGCGATTGAGGTTGATGGGTTCGGGCTTGAGATTCTGACGCCGGGAGAAGGCCAGCAGCTGGCGGCAAAGGCTCGCGCCCCGATCGACAGCCTGGCGCATGGCGTTGAATATGGTCTCGCGGCGCGCCGGGTCGTCCTGACGGCCGACCAACTGCAAGCCGCCCGATATCACCTGCAGCAGGTTATTAAAATCGTGCGCCACACCGCCGGTCAGTTGGCCAAGCGCCTCGATCTTCTGTGCTTGCAGTAGGCGATCTTCGACCGCTCGCCGTTGGGTGATATCGACGATCACCCCCGCGATGCGGGTGGGCAGCCCATCGACATAAAACGCTCGCCCTCTAAAATGTGTCCAACGCGGCTCGCCGCGGCAAATGCGGTGAATACGCGCCTCGACATCCAGCGTGCCGGTGAGCTCCGCTTCGGCGAATGCCTGCCGGACGGCCGCGCGATCTTCTTCCACAACATGCTGGAAGGTCATGTCCAGATCCCAGAAGGGTTGGATCTCCGAATATCCAAAAATTTGGTCATGCCGCAGCGTGCGATGGATCGCGCCGGTCGACAAATACAATTCCCAGCTGCCCATGCCGGCCGAATCCAGCGCGACCTGCAGGAGCTCCGCGGTGTTCAATGCATCCGAAACCATAAGCGAATATAGCGAGCGCGGCGCGCTACAGCTGTCGCCTGCCGGCTACGCCTTTTGTCAGAATCCGCCTAGGTCATGTTTCGCGCTTATGCCATGGATTCCGCCCGCAACCGCGGTTATCCGGCCGTGGCGCCGTTCAAATTGCGAAGATTTTCAATGATGGCGGACAGTATTTCGGCGTGCTCTTCCTCGACGGCAAGGGCGACCTTGACCAGGCGCAGCGTGGCCTTGTCGTAATTTTCGCCGTGTTCAGCGATTCGTCGATAGGCGTCGATCGCGAAGCGTTCAGCAACGAGATTTCTGGTAAGCGCGCGGCTGAATACCGATTGTTCGCCATGTTCCGTCGGCCCTGCAGGCTTTCCCGCAGTCCCTCGTTCGGCCATTTCCGTACGATCGAGATCGAATCCCATCGCGATATCTCCAGCTTCGCCTATTTCGACGCATTTAAACGAGGTGGCGACGGCTGGGGGAGCAGCATGAAGCGCATCCTCGCGTAGGCGTTTGACTGACAGCGTCACTGCTTCGGAAGATTGCTGTCTTGCTTCGCCTCACCGATCAACGCGCTACAGTTGGCGTCCTTGGCCAAACCGCCATCGACAAACGCGAGCACCGCGGCGATGGGTGTGAGCAGCACGCCCAAGGCCACAGCCCCGCCGGTTTGTGCGGCGAGCTTGCCGGGATTCACGCCTATCTTGGGCTGCAACAATGTTCCGCGCAGCGTTATGGGCGTGCGTAGACGCAGCATCCGTGCCTTTTTCGGCTTGCCCTGCAGCGACAAATCGAGCGTCTCATCTTTGAGATTGATATCGCCTTGACCCGTCACCAGCACATTGGTGGTGTCGATGACGAACGTGGTTGCCCTCAGGTTGCCGTCGCTCGCCTTGAAGCTCGCCACGCCGCAGCGAATATCCGTTTTGTTTTCATTCTTGGTCAGGATGAGTCCCAAGCCGCGCGAGAGGTCGATGCCGGTGAGCTCCGCCAAGGCTTCCTTCATTTCGCCCTGAGGGACGACGAAGGTGGCCTCGCCTTCCGCGTCAGCCGCGGTCTTGTGCACTGAAGTTCCCGCACCATGCAGTTTGATCCGGCCGAGCAAGTGGCCCTCGAAGGGCGCGTCCTTGCCGGACTTTGGCTTGAACTCCGCCAGCTCGACGTTGCTCAGTTTCATGTCAATGCTGGTTTGGGGCACCGCCCCTTGCGCATCGATTGCGATGGTGCCGGAAAATTCGCCTTGCGGTAGCGCAAATGCGAGCGGGTCGAGGACGATCTTTCCATCGTCCAGACTCAAATGAAATCGTACCTTGCGCATAGGCATCTTTGCTGCCGTCACGCTGGCAGCATCAAAGTGCACGTCGGCATCCATTCCGCGCACGCGTTGCACTTGCAGCTCGGCGTCAGGCAACAGGAGCGCCGGGGGTGGAGCGTTCGCTGCAGCGGAGGACGGCGATGCGCCGGACGCGAGCGAATTCGGCTTGCGCGCGGGCGTGGCTTCCGTGCCGAGCGGCGCGGCCAAATCCGCCATGTTCAGCTGCTTCGAGATCAGCGTCGCCGTCAGCTTGGGCCGTTTCGGCCCGGTGTCGATGGCGACGTCTCCCGCGATGTCGCTGCTGCCGAGCCGGCCGCGAAAGTCGTCAACCTTAAACAGCAGCTTGTCGCGCACCAAGGTGCCGGAGACCTCGTAGGGAGGCGTATTCGGCAGAGCCAGGCCCGTCAGATAGTAAACATCGGCCAAATCGCTTCCGGACAAGCGAAAAGCGGCTTCAAGCGCTGCAAGATCGAACGGATGGGAAATCTTCGCGCGGGCACGGAGCTTGATATCGGCCGCGCTGATCGAGGTTTCAAATGAATACGGCTTGGAGGGGTCTACGCCGATCAGGGGCTCGCCGTCCAGGACAAGCTGAAACGGCTTGGCATTCAGCGTTCCGGAACCCCGCAGCTTCAGGGCGTGATTGTCCGCGGCGTTTTGATTTTCCTGCACCGATACCTGGCCATTGAAGGTCAGTTTGCGGATGCGATCGACGGCGGTCAGCGTGCCGTTCGTCACGCTAAATTCCTGGATGACCGGCAGATGCAGCGGCGCCGATGCGCCGCGGCTCGAATTGCCGCTGGCGTGGGAAAATTCCCAATTGCTGCGTCCGGAGGCATCCCGCTCGACGTTGATCGCGGGAGTGTCGATGGAGACCCGGGGAAAAATCAGATGCAGCTTCAGCACGGATTTCAGGCTCAAAGTGGCGTCGAATTTGTGGACGGTCATCATCGGTTTATCGCCGGCCCAGGGGGCATTGCCCAGTGTGAAACCCTCGACGATGAGCTGCGGGTTTGCGGTAAACAAATGCACCGTAACGGGACCGTCGATGTTGACCGGACGTCCCGTCTTGCTTGTAATCTCGTGGATGATGAGCCAACGCCAAAAACTCGACGGCAGTAGCGCGGCAGCGGCGACCATGAGCACAAGAAAGACAGCCGCGCCCGCAAGAATCCGCTTGAGCGTACGCGACCTGCCCCGCGGTGATCCCTTTCCCGACGGCGGTGCGATCTGGATTCTTTCGACAGTCTCGATGGCCATAGCGGGAAACTACGCGCCCGCTGCCGGGATCGCTGTCTCCCGCCCGCCGCCTTGCGGCGTCAGACAAGACCGAAACTTCGAAGCTCAGCGCGGCGGCCTGGCGCTCACGTCCATCAGCAACCGGGTGAATAAATACAATCGTGGAGTCACGCTGGCAAGGTCGATCCATTCGTGATCGGTGTGGAAGTCGCCGCCCACGAAGCCCAAGCCATCGAGCGCCGGCGTTCCCACCGACATGGCCAGCGCCGACTCCGAAGCGCCGCCGTTGCCGGATAAATCCACGGTCTTGCCGATTTCAGCATAGATGGCGCGTGCACGGGCAGCGAGCGCATCAATTTGCGCATTCTCGGTCAACGGCGGGAAGGAGCGGCCATGCGAAACCGTCACGGTGGTGTCCGGTACTTGCGGGTTGTGCGCGCCGGCCTCGACTTTGGCGAGCACCGCGTCGAAGTCTTCCGCCTTGCGGTAGCGGACATTGAGCGTGGCCTCAGCGAGATCAGGAATGATATTGCTGCGCTCACCGGCGCGCAAAACCGTCAGGTTCATGGTGATGCCGCTGCCGGAAAGCGGGAAGGCCCCTTGCAACGCATTGAGCTGATGAAGCAACTCGAGGGCGGCGTTGCGGCCATCCTGCGGCGCCATGCCCGCATGCGCGGCGCGGCCTTTGACTTGAATCAGAATGTCGCTCGAGCCCTTGCGCCAAACGGTCAGCGCATCCGGGGGATCCCCGGGCTCCATGTTGAACTCGACATCGTGTTCGCGCGCCAGCCGCTCGATCAAGTGCGTCGAGCCCGGCGAGCCCCGCTCTTCGCTGTCATCGAGCAGCAGCGTGATGGTCGCGAAATTCTTGAACCCGATGTCATGCAGAATCTTCAGCGCGGTAATCGCGTTCACCACACCCGCTTTTTCGTCGCCGACGCCCGGGCCATGTGCGCGCTGCGCGTCCATGCTGAAGGGCCGTGCAGCCGCGGTGCCGGGCCCAAATACCGTGTCGATATGCGCGATGATGAGAATTTTGGCCTTGCCGTTGCCGTGAAATACCGCCACAAGGTTGTCCGGCAGCCCCGGCGCCTCGGCCGCTTCGGTTCGCACCTCGGCGCCCAATTGGGTGAGCCGCGCGCGCAGCACGGCTTCGACCTTGGTGCCGCCTGCAACATCGCCGGTGCCCGAGTCGATATTGACGATTTCCTTGAGCAACTCGAGCGCGCCGGAGCGGTTCGCCTCCACTGCCTGGTACACCTTGTCATTGCGCGAAGAGGCGGCATCGGCAGTGGCAAGCAGGATCGCCATCAGAAATGCGGGCACGACGGCCCACGTCAGTTTTCTCGCCAGCACGGTTTTGCTCCTCTTCGAGGTCTTAGTGGCGCAAATTAGCACACCGTCGAGGAGCCCGGTCCCGCAATTTTGGCGCCGAGCGGTGTATTCCTGTTTACAATCCGCAGCAACCGCGAATATTGGGAGAGATGCGATGGGAGGATCGATCGGGCGCCGTCAGGTGCTGGCGGGAGCAGGTGCTGCCGCATTGCTCGGCGGACTTGCGGGTTGCACCACGCTCGGCGACGAGCGCGCCCGCAAGGCGCCGCCGCTGGAGCTCATGCCGGTGCGCGCCGGCACCGACCGGATCACGCGTATCACGGTCTGCACCCGCCCATTCCGCGCGCAGGGCCCGCGCCTCGATACGGAGCAGGTCGGCTCGAAGCTCATCGTCCACAACTACGGCCACGGCGGCAGCGGATGGTCCTTGTCGTGGGGATCGAGCAGCGTGGCGGTACGCAAGGCGTTGGCGTCCGGTGAACGGGATATCGCCGTCATCGGCTGCGGCGCGCTGGGCCTGACCTCGGCTTTGCTTCTGCAGCGCGCCGGGGTGAAGGTGACGATCTACGCGAAGGAGCTGCCTCCCAATGTACGATCCTCGTTCGCGAGCGGCATCTGGAGCCCGGACTCGAGGATTTGCCTCGAGGAGAACGCGACACCCGCGTTCAAGCAGCTTTGGGAGCAGATGGCGCGCACCTCGTTCCAGACCTATCAGAATTTTTTAGGCTTGAGCGGCGCACCGGTGGAATTCATCGACAGCTACTTTGCCTCCGATCAACCGCCGTCGGCGCGCCGCCGCGCCGCGGCCGACGACCGTCCCAAATTTGCGGAATTGCAGCGCGAATTGCTGCCGGACCTGCTGACGCAGGGTCAGGATTTCGCGCCCGGCACGCACACGCTCGGGCAGCGATACCTGCGCAGGAACTCGCTGATGATGTTCAACCTCACGGAGTATTCGCGCTTGCTCATGGGCGACTTCGGCGCCAACGGCGGAAAAATCGAGATTGCCGAATTCCACACCCCTGCAGATTTCGCGAAGTTGCGCGAAAAGACCCTCATCAATGCCACGGGCTATGGCGCCCGCGCGCTCTTCGGCGATGAATCGATTACGCCGGTGCGCGGGCAATTGGCGCGCGCGATTCCGCAGCCGGAAATCAACTACGGAATTTTCTATAACAACGTTTCGTTCCTGCCGCGGCGCGACGGACTGGTTTTTCAGGTGATCGGCGACAACGACTACTATGGCTTCAATGACGACACGGTGGTTGCGGACCGCGGCGAAGCGGATCGCGCGGTGAACACCATCGCCGGATTGTTCGGCAGCACAGCCTCCAAGGTCTAGGCACATCATTTCAGGATAAAACTCCATGGCGCTTACCATCAGCAAACTATCGAAGACCTACCCCAACGGCGTTTGCGCACTGAAAAATCTCTCGCTCTCGGTGGGCAACAACATGTTCGGCCTGCTGGGACCGAATGGCGCGGGCAAGAGTTCGCTCATGCGGACCATCGCAACGCTGCAGGATCCGGATTCGGGCAGCATCGAGCTGGACGGCCTGAACGTGCTCACGCAGAAAAACGAAGTCCGCAAAATTCTCGGCTATCTGCCGCAGGAATTCGGCGTGTATCCCAAGATGTCGGCATTCGACATGCTGCATCATCTGGCGATCTTGAAAGGCGTGGTCAGCGGCGGCGAGCGCCGGGACATGGTCGACGCCTTGCTGCACCAGACGAATCTCTGGGATTCGCGCAAGAAAGCGCTTTCCACCTATTCCGGCGGCATGAAGCAGCGGTTCGGAATTGCACAGGCGCTGCTCGCCAATCCGCGGCTGATCATCGTGGACGAACCGACGGCCGGGCTCGATCCGGCGGAACGCAATCGCTTCCTCAATCTATTGTCCTCGATTGGCCGTGAGGTGACCGTCATTCTCTCCACGCACATCGTGGATGACGTTCGCGAACTGTGCTCGCGCATGGCGATCATCGCGTCCGGCGAGGTATTGCTGGAAGGCTCCCCCAACGAGGCGCTGGCGGCACTGGAGGGGCAGATCTGGTCGCGCGTGGTCGCAACGGATGACGAATTGCGCGCGCTGGAGACGCAGTTGAATATCGTGAGCACGCACCTGGTCGGCGGCCAGCACGAAATCCGTGTGTTTTCACCGAGCTCCCCCGGCGAAGGCTTCCGCGCGGCGTCATCGGACCTCGAGGATGTCTACTTCTTGAATCTGACGCGCCATTCGAAGCATTGAAGGCGGGACGGCAGGGGATCGCAATATGAGCATGTTCTGGGAGTTTTTCACCTTCGAGCTGCGTTTTCGGGCGAAAAGCGTGTCGACGTATGTGTACTTCCTGCTGTGGCTGGCGTTTTCGTTCCTGTGCGTGGCGTCCGAAAACTTCGGTCCGGTCGCGAACAGCAACGGCAAGGTACTGCTCAACGGACCCTATGCGATTACGCTGAACGATCAGTTTGCCTGCCTGTTCGGCCTGATCATCATCGCCGCCATTTTTGGAACCTCGATCCTGCGGGATTTTCAGCGCGACACTTTCCAAATTCTCTTTACCAAGCCGATTTCAAAATTCGCCTATCTGGGCGGCCGTTGGGCCGGGTCATTCGTCACCACAGTCCTGGTGTTCGCCGGTCTGATCATCGGGTTGTATTTGGGAACCTTGGCGCCGTGGGCTGATCACGCCCGCATCGGGCCGAATCACCTGCGATGGTACTTGGAGCCGTTCCTGTCCATCGTCGTGATTCAGATATTCTTCACGGGCTCGTTGTTCTTTGTCGTGGCAGCGCTGACCCGGAAGATTTTCATCGTCTACCTGCAGGGCGTGGCGCTGTTCATGACCTACGTCGTGGGCGTCACCATGTTCTCGGCGACCCGTTCCTTGGAACATTTCTGGTCCGGCATTCTCGACCCGGTCGGTTTGCTGCTGAACAATGCCGTTGCGCGCTATTGGAGCGTGGTGGAGAAGAACAGCCAGCTGTTCCCGTGGGATTTTTCGGGCGACTCACCTGGCGTGTTCCTGTTCAACCGCTTGCTGTGGATCGGCGTCGGCCTGGGGGCCCTGGCTCTGGCCTGGGCGCTATTCCCCCTGTCGGTCGAAGCGCTGACCGCACGTTCGCAGGGCAAGCGCGCTGCGCGCGCCCGCCAGCAGGAAGAGGCTGTCCAGCAGCGCAAGCGCTCGTTTGTCGCCGTCCAGTTGCCGAGGGTTCACCAGCTGTTTGGGCGGAGCACTTCGCTCCATCAATACTTCGCCCTCACCACTCTAAGAGTCCGGCTCATTTTGAAGGAGGTGCCGTTTTGGGCCATCGTCGGTCTGCTGGTGGTTTTTGCCGTGAACAACGGACACTTTGCCGGCCGCGTGGGTGGTGTCGATGTCTGGCCGGTTACGTACTTGATGGTGCAGGCAGTGGAAGGCTCGGGGACCCTGTTCTATCTCATCGTTGCAGCGCTTTATGCGGCTGAATTGATCTGGCGCGAACGCGATACACGCTTCGACGGGATTCACGATGCCTTGCCCATCAGCGAGTCGGGAGACTGGCTGTCGAAGCTCACCGCAATTGCCTTCGTGGAGTGCGTGCTCCTCGTGGTGACCATGCTCATCGGCATCGTGATGCAGAGCCTCGCGGGCTACTACCATTTCGAAGTAGGGCAGTATGTCAAAGAGTTCTTCTTCATCACGTTTCCCCTGATTCTCGGCTTTGCGATGTGCGCCATGTTCGTCCAGACCATGGTGTCGAACAAGTTCATCGGACACGGCATCGTCATCGGCCTGTTCGTTCTGCAACCGGTGCTGCAGAGCTGGGGTTGGGAAAATACCCTTCTCATTCCCGGCAATGTGCCGGTGTACCTCTATTCGGACATGAATGGATATGGGCACTTCGTCCCATCCATCGTGTGGGCAACCTGTTATTGGTTCGCCATTTTCGCCGTGCTGGGCATCATCTCCATGGCGTATGCCCGCCGCGGTGCCGAGGACTCGCTGCGCGCCCGCAGCCGGCAGGCACGGGCTCGCATGCCCGCGCTATCCGCGGCCGCGGCCATATTCGCGCTGCTCGCGGTGGGAGTCGGCAGCTGGTACTACTACAACGCCCACGTGCTGAACGAATACACCACGGCCGAGGACCGACGGCATCGCCTCGCCGACTACGAAAAGCAGTTCAAAAAGTACGAAAACCTGGCTCAACCAAAGGTCACGGCCGTCGACACGGCGATCGACATCTATCCGTCGCAAAGATCGTTCTCCGGCACCGGCCGCTTTACGCTGCAGAACAAGAGCGATCAGCCGATCTCTCAGATCCACATCACGGATCAACATGAGAGCGTCTTGCAGGTGCAGTTTGACCGGCCGTTCCATCGCGTGAGCAGCTCGCCGCACAACCTGTACTCCATTTACGAACTCGAGCGGCCGATGGGAATCGGCGAGGTGGTGACGCTCAGCTTCTCAGTGGGTCACGCATCGAAGGGCTTTCGGGACGGCAACGAACCGGGGGAATTTGCCTTCAATGGCAGTTTTTTCGGGCAGGAGTACTTCCCAAACATCGGCTACGACCCCAACATCGAAATCGATGACCCGCGCCGGCGCCGCGAAGAACATCTCGATGCGCTCCAAGAGATGGCGGAACGAGGCGATCCTCGGCGCTCCCGAATCAATCTGTTCACGGCCAATTCGGATTGGATCACCTACCACACGGTCGTCAGCACCTCCGGGGATCAATTGGCGATCGCGCCGGGTTATCTGGTGAAATCCTGGGAAAAGGACGGCCGCCGCTACTACGAATACGGCATGGGTACGACCCACATATTGGATTTCTTTGCCTACATGTCCGGCCGCTATGCCGTGCGCAAAGAAAGCTACATGGGTGTCGGCGGTCCGATCAGCCTCGAGGTGTACTACGATCCTGCGCATACGTTCAATGTCGATGAGATGCTTGCGGGATCCCGCGCCGGGCTGGACTATTTCGAGAAGAATTTCAGTCCGTATCAATTCAAGCAATACCGGATCCTGGAGTTCCCGCGCTACCGGACTTTCGCTCAATCCTTCCCCAATACCGTGCCTTATTCGGAATCAATCGGCTTCATCAGCCGCGTGTTGAAGCCGACGGATGTGGATCTAACTCTTTTTGTCACTGCGCATGAGCTGGGCCATCAGTGGTGGGGGCATCAGCTGATCGGCGGCCAGGTTCAGGGTTCGAACATGATGTCCGAGACCTTGGCGCAGTATTCCGCCTACATGGTGATGGAGCAGAAATACGGCAAGGACTACATGCACCGGGTCATGCGCCATTACTTGGACCGCTATCTGCGGGGCCGTGCGGGCGAGGTGCGCGGCGAGCGGCCCCTCGCCCTGGTGCAGCGTGAGAGCTATGTGTGGTACGAGAAGGGCGGTCAAATCATGTATACGCTGGCCGACTATATCGGTGCGGACAAGGTCAATCTCGCACTGCATAACTTTCTCATGCAGTATCGCTACGCGAATGCGCGCAATCAGACCGACGCGGTCCAACAGCAAATCGGGACGGCGGCGGAAAATGAACCCTATCCCGACACCCGCCTGCTGGTTGCAGCGCTGCGCGAGCAAACGCCGGCCGAGCTTCAATACTTGATTGAGGACGGCTTCAACCGCATCGTGCTGTACGACAACAAGACCACGTCCGCCACCTCGAAGAAAACGGCCGACGGGAAATACCTGGTGACGCTGAACGTCGAGGCGCGCAAGGCCCAAGCCGATGCCAATGGCGTGGAGACACCGCTGCCGCTCAACGATTTCATCGATATCGGGGTGTTCAGCGGAAAAAAAGACGAGGAGAAGCCGCTCTACATGAAAAAGGAAAAAATCACGCGCGAGCATCAAACCTTCACCATTGTGGTCGATCAGCAACCGACGCGGGCGGGAATTGACCCCTACAACAAGCTGATCGATCGGATTTCCGACGACAACATGATCGACATCACGGGATTATGAAAGATCGCGTTTAAACGTTTGGCGCGGCGGGTGCCTCTAATTGGCATGATCTACGCTCTGCAGAGAGTTTTATCCATGGATTCCAGTAGTGAGCCGTTGGACACGATCACCGCGGCGGCTGCCGGCGACATGGCGGCATTTGAGCGCCTGTATCGACAATACTCTCCCCGGATCTATGGCTTGTGCCTGCGTCTCACCGGCCAGCGGGAGGCCGCGGAGGATTGCACGCAGGAATCCTTCGTGGCGGCATGGCGTGCCCTGTCGCGTTTCGAGCGGCGCAGCCGCTTTTCGACCTGGCTGCACAAGATTGCGGTCAATTGCGTGCTGTCGCGCCGCAAAGGACTGCGCATGGAATACGAAGTGGCTGAGCCCGCGGCCGGATTGCCCGATCGGGCCGACCCCGGCAACGGCGCACCGCCGCTCGATGTGGAGCGCGCCATTGCGAGGCTGCCGGATGGGGCTCGTCACGTGCTGGTGCTGGTCGGCATTTATGGATTCAGCCACGCAGAGGCAGCCGGTGCGCTGGGGATTGCGGAGGGAACCTGCAAGGCTCAACTTCACCGTGCACGCCAGTTGCTTACCTCAACTTTGGGTTTGGAGGAAACATGAACGATCGCCAACAAGAAGCGCTTGATCGGCTGATCGCGAGTTTGCCCCGAGACGTGGCGCCGCCGGACAACTTGTGGCCCGGGGTCGCGGCGCGCCTGTCCTCAAGGCCGCGTCGCGTCGCATCGCCCATGGCCCTGGCCGCTGTCGTCGCCATGGCCGCGGCGGGTCTGGCCAGTTTCTTTACCTGGGCGGTGCTCGAAAGCCGCTCCGTACCGCGCCTAATTCAGACCGTGTCCGCCGCGGGATCGTTCGATGAGCCGCGCGATCCGAAATATGTTCTGGCACGCGATTCGGTCGAGAAAACCTTTCGCGAGCGGCTGGCGCTGCTCGAGCCTGCGACCCGCGCGAAAATCGAATCGAGTTTGGCGGTCATTCAAAAAGCGCATGAAGATATCCGCAAGGCGCTGGCGGCTGACCCGCAGAGTGCGGTGCTCCAACAGCTTTGGGAAAGCACCTGGCACGATGAGTTTGACCTGTATGACCGCGTCGTACAGGCCACGCAACCTAGCATGACAAGGATTTGACAATGGCACAC
>DATHKV010000059.1:0-18697 GCA_035488895.1 Steroidobacteraceae bacterium | reverse complement strand
CCCGTGCGCATGCCGAATTGGCTGAAAATCGCGAGCAGAATGACCGCCAACGCGACCCATAAGAGAATTTGTTTCGTCAAATCGTTCAAGTTTCACCTGCAACCGTCATACCATGGGACAAGGAAATCTGACGGGCGTTCCTCAACTTACACCATCCTAAACTGCCGCGCCAACAGATAGATCTCGGGACTGCGAGTTCGTGACGCCTTCGGCTTTTTCGTGACCACGCGGCCATAACGCGAGCGGGCATCCCGAATGATCTGTTCGAAGCCGGCGCCTTGAAATAATTTCACAAGCAAGTCGCCTCCGGGGGCCAAAACGCGGTCCGCGAACTCCATTGCGAGTTCTGCCAGGTACATTGAGCGAGGTTGGTCCACGGCATCGATTCCTGCCATGTTTGGGGCCATATCCGACAAAACAAGGTCGATTTTGTCCGTCCCCACCCGCTCCAGGACCTGCGCCAGCACCGCCTCGTCCCGAAAGTCGCCCTGAACGAATTCGACGCCCGGAATGGCATCCATCGGCAATATGTCCGTGGCCACGATGCGGCTTTTGCCGCCGACGATGCGGGCCGCATACTGGCTCCAGCCGCCCGGCGCGGCGCCCAAATCGACCATGCGAATGCCCGGTCGCAACAGATGCTCAGCCTCCTGAATCTGCGCCAGCTTGAAAACCGCGCGCGAGCGCCAGCCTTCCTTCTGTGCGCGCTTCACAAATTCGTCGTTGGCGTGTTCGGCCAGCCAACGGGAACTGCTTTTGGAACGCTTGGGCATTTTAGGGTGCGACTATAATGCGGTGATGACACTGACTGAGAAACAAAAGAAACATTTGCGCCGTCTGGGGCACCCGTTGAGCCCGATTGTCATGCTCGGAAATGCCGGCTTGACCCCAGGCGTGGTGAAGGAACTGGAGCGCGCCCTCACCGATCACGAATTGGTCAAAGTGTCAGCCCGGGTTGGGGAGCGCGCCGCGCGGGACGCCGCGCTCGATGATTTGGCCAAGCAAACATCCAGCGAGATCGTGCAGCGGATCGGCAACGTCGGCCTCTTCTACCGCCGCAGCGCGCAGATACCCAAGATTCTGCTGCCGGATTGAGGTCAGCGCGCCGCCTGCCTGGCTGAAGCCAGGTATGCATCCGCCGCCTTCACCAGCGCCAGCTTCTGGGCCGCCAAGTGGTGCGCCGTCTCCATGCCGCGCGCCAGATTGTCAGATGCTCCCTTGAGAGTGTTGGCGCGAGCCCATGCTTCGAGCTGATCCAGCGGCAGCGCATCCCAATATGCGGCCGGCGTTTGCTCCGCGATCACCAGCGCTCGACCATCGCTCCCGATCGACTTCATCAGCTGATCCTGATTGGCGATATACGTGTCCCATGAAAGCCGGGGATGCTCACGCGCCAACGTAAGGATCAACCGAAGGCCGAGGTTGTTGGCCTGCGGCGGTATCTCATCTGACAGCGCAATTTGCACGACTTGGCGGGCGAGGTCCGGATCCCGCACGCGTGCCAGCGCCGTGTAGCAGCGCTGCATGAACGTGTCGTCTTTTGCACCTTTGGCCAATGCATGCAGCTGCGCAAATGTCGCGGCGTCCGCGTTTTGTCCGACGATTGCGAGCAAGGTCGCTTGCGCGTCCGCGCTCACACCGTGCGGATCCCGGATGAATGCAGCGAAGCGTCGGCGTGCCTCATCGATCGTGGCTTGATCGTCCCAGCGGCTCAAGTCCCGCAACAGCGTACCGCGCAAGTCGCCCACATCCGGCGTTTCCTGAGGCGCCGCGTCCCACCCCAATTCATCGGCCACCGGCTTGATCAATGCACGCACGTACGCCGCGAAGGTCTGATAGCCGGGTGATCCGCGCTCGGCGTATTCAATGATCGCGAGCGCCCGGACGATCTGCTGCCAGGCGCGTGCGTCGCGGTCGGCGCCCATGGAGGAGGCCAGCGCCAGGAAGTTCTGCAATGACGCCTCGCCGCTTCCCACCAAGGCCCATTGATCGTCGAGCAAGGCAATGCGATCGCCGTCCACCGCACCGGGAAATAGCCGCGTATTCACGGCCAGCGTGTCGGCGTCGTACTGGACGCGGTAATAGCCGACGGCGTCGGCGTTGACGGATAAGGCCTCGTCGCAGCGGCCTGCTGCGGCCTTCTGCTCCTGAGCGTCGAGCAGCACGTTGCGCGGGGCGGCGGTGCCGGTGCGAATTCTCAAGGGCACCTGCCACTCGGCGGCATTTGCGCCGCTGCCGTTCAGCAGGAAGCGCTTCTGGCGTAATGTCACGCTGCGATTGCCGGACGAATCGCAGGCCGCCGTCACTTGAACCAACGGAAATCCCGGCTTCTCGATCCAAGGCGCCGCGACCGCAGGAATGTTCTTGCCGCTGGCTTGCCCAAGAGCATTCCAGAGATCTGCCGCAGCCGCGTTCGAATAAGCCCGGTCCTTGATGTAGCTGCGGATCCCCTGGCGAAACACGTCCTCGCCGATGTAAGCCTCCAGCATGCGCAGCAGCGCTTCACCCTTGCTGTACGTAATGTCCGAATCAAAGGAATTGAGCGCTTCCAGCTCGTTGGTTACGTGCTGCTCGATGGCATGCGACGTCGCTCGCGCATCCGCCGCCATCGCCGACTCCCGCGACTCGTCTTCCTGCTCCCACCAGCGCCACATCGGATAGCGCGCGGCCGTCTCCTTGGCGGCGAGCCACGATGCAAAGCTTTCATTCAGCCAGGTATCGTCCCACCACCCCATGGTGACCAGGTCGCCGAACCATTGATGCGCCATCTCGTGCGCTTGAATGCTGAAAACCGTTTGCCGGTTCTGCATGGTGCTCGAGGGACTGACCAGCAATACCTGATCGTTGTAAGTTATCGCGCCCCAATTCTCCATGGCGCCGGAAAAGCCGCCAGGCACTGCGATGGAATCGAGCTTGGGCAATGGATACGGATGGGCAAAGTAGTCGTTGTAGTCGGCCAGAATATCCTGGGCGCTGGCGAGCGCCACCGCGCCATCTTGCTCGTGACCCGCGACCGCCCAGACGCTGAATCGCGTGCCGCCACGCGCCGCGGACACTTCGCGCAGGTCCCCGGCCGTGAATTCCACGAGGTAGGACGGCATCTTCGGGGATCGCTGAAAGCTCACCGTCGCCGATTGTCCGTGCACAGTGCGGCGGGCGATCGGCATATTTCCCACCGCGGTCCAGGATGCCGGCACCGTGACCGTCAGGTGAAAATACGCACGAAATGCCGGTTCATCCCAGCAGGGGAACATGCGGCGCGCATCCGTGGCTTCCATTTGCGTCGACAAGAGAACTGCCTGACCGCCGCCGGGTTGGGTGTACTTCTGCGCGAACAAACCCTGCGGCCGCGTTTCGATTTTGCCGCTGTACTTGAAACTCAATGTGTGCAGACCGGATACCGGCTTCGTCAACGTCACCGTGGTGAGCTGCTGCTCATCGCTCGAGATCACGCTCTTGACCGGCTTGCCGTCCAACAGCACATGGTTCAGGGTTTCGTTGAGCGAATTGAATTGCACCGTCGCGGTCGCCGCACGGAATTGCAGCTGCACCGACTCGGTTCCGGTGAATTTCAAGGCATCGGCATCGGGCACAATGCGGACGTCGTAACTGACGGGCACCACATTCTTGGGCAAGCGGCCCGGCGCCGACTCGAACGAAAATGGCGCTCCGCACCACGCAGTGGGCGCCAGCGCGCAGCAGAGTGCCGCGACATAAACCCTGGTGCTGTTAAGCATGGCGATATTCATCCTTATAAATCATGACGGCGACGCACAGGCAGGCCAGCACGTAAAGTGCCGCCGAGACGCCGTGCCAGGCGCCGAAACCCAAACCTAGAGCACTGCCGTGCATCTGTGCCGCACTCATCACGCGCTTCAAGACCCATTCGTTCAACGCAAGCAGCGCGACTGCAACAAACCCGAGGCGAAATCGTCCGCGGTTCGGCAGCAGCAGCGCCGGCGCCGCGACGGCGAGTCCCAGGTAAGTCTCGACGCTGAAAAGCCTCGCGGCGATGAGGCCGGCGGTATGCCGATCGCTCAAGATCCGGAACAGGGCCGCAGCGACCCACAGCAGCGACCAGAGGCTCCCCGCCCAGAGTACTACCAGCACCCGAAAGGGGCGCGCCAGAAACTTCACGATTCTTTACACGTAGCGGACGGAAACGATTTCGTAGGTCCGCGTCCCGCCTGGTGTGGTGACATCGACGACGTCGCCCTCTGATTTGCCGATGAGCGCTCGGGCTATCGGTGATGACACCGACAGAAGACCTTCCTTGATGTTGGCCTCATCATCCCCGACGAGCTGATAGACAACTTTGTTGCCGCCGTCCTGATCCTCGAGCTCGAGCGTGGTGCCGAAGACCACGCGTCCGTTGGCCGTGAGCTTGGTGACATCGATCACCTCGGAATTGCTCAGGCGATTTTCGATTTGGTTGATGCGGCCTTCGATGAAGCTCTGCTGCTCGCGCGCCGCGTGATATTCCGCGTTCTCGCTCAGGTCGCCGTGCGCGCGGGCTTCGGCAATGGCCTTGATCACATTCGGGCGCGCCTCGCTCTTCAGCTGCTTGAGTTCCGCGCGCAGCCGTTCGGCACCCCGCAACGTCATGGGAGTTCGGGTCACGCCAATTCCTTGTGCAAGTCCTGCAATCGATTCACTTCGATGTCGCCTAGGTGATCCAGCGCGTCGCACGTCGCGCGCGCTCCGGCCACGGTGGTGTAGTAGGTTACTCGCCTCGCCACCGCTTCGCGACGGATCGAGCGAGACTCGCGCACCGCTTGCTTGCCCTCGGTGGTGTTGACGATCAGCGCCACCTCGTCGTTTTTTATCATATCGACGACGTGCGGGCGACCCTCGCGGACCTTGTTGACCCGCCGGCAGGTTATGCCGGCTTCTTCGAGCACCTTCGAGGTGCCGCCGGTGGCGGCGATCTCAAAGCCGCGCGCGATCAGCATTTGCGCCAGGATCACGGCACCCGGCTTGTCGCGGTCGCGCACGCTGATGAAGCAAAGACCGCGGGTCGGCAGGATCACGCCCGAAGCCGCCTGTGCCTTGGCATAGGCTTCGCCAAAGGTATTGCCCGTACCCATCACTTCGCCGGTGGATTTCATCTCCGGCCCCAGGATCGGATCGGCCTCGGGGAACTTGTTGAAGGGGAACACCGCCTCCTTGACCGAGAAGTACGGCGGAATGCGCTCCACGGTGCGCTCTTGCGCGGCCAGGCTCTTGCCCGTCATGACCCGGGCCGCCACCTTGGCCAACGGGATGCCGGTCGCCTTGGACACAAAGGGCACCGTGCGCGAGGCCCGCGGATTGACCTCCAGGATGTAGATCACGCCGCTTTGGATCGCAAATTGGATGTTCATCAGGCCGATGACATTGAGCGCCTTCGCCAACTTGCGGGTCTGCACCCGCAGCTCGTCTTGAATTTCGGGTGTGAGGCCGTTCGGCGGCAGCGAGCAGCCCGAGTCGCCGGAGTGCACGCCGGCCTGTTCGATGTGCTCCATGATGCCTCCGATGAGCACGTCGGTGCCGTCGCTCACCGCATCCACATCCACCTCGACGGCCAGATCCAGGAATCGATCCAGCAGCACCGGACTGTCGTTCGAGACCTTCACGGCATCGTTCATGTACTGGCGCAGGTCATCTTCGTTGAACACGACCTCCATTGCGCGCCCGCCGAGCACGTAGCTGGGCCGCACCACGAGGGGGAAGCCCACGTCGCGGGCCAACACGATGGCTTGCTCTTCGGTGCGTGCCGAGGCATTCGCCGGCTGCTTGAGCTTCAACGTGTTCACAAGCTTCTGGAAGCGCTCGCGATCCTCGGCCACATCGATGCTGTCGGGCGTGGTGCCGATGATGGGGGCGCCCGCGGCGGCGAGCGCGCGCGATAGTTTCAGCGGCGTCTGCCCGCCGAACTGCACGATCACGCCTTCGGGCTTTTCCTTCTCGATGATTTCCATGACGTCTTCGAAGGTCAGCGGTTCGAAGTACAGCCGATCGGAGGTGTCGTAGTCGGTGGAGACCGTCTCCGGATTGCAGTTCACCATGATGGTCTCGAAGCCGTCTTCGCGCAGCGCCATCGCGGCGTGCACGCAGCAGTAGTCGAACTCGATGCCCTGACCAATGCGGTTCGGGCCGCCCCCCAAGATCATGATCTTGCGCCGCTCCGTGGGAGCCGCCTCGCATTCTTCCTCGTAGGTGGAATACAAATAGGCAGTCGAGGTGCTGAACTCGGCCGCACAGGTGTCGACGCGCTTGTAGACCGGATGCAGGCCCAGCTTGCGCCGCTCGCGGCGAATGTCCGTCTCGTCGCGCCCGACCAGCTTGGCGATGCGCGAATCCGAGAAGCCCTTGCGCTTGAGTTGGCGCAGGCGCACAAGGTTCAAGCTTTCGAAACCCTCCTTTGACAGCGTCGCTTCCTCGCGCAGCAGATCTTCGATTTGCGACAGGAACCAGGGATCGATCTTCGTGGCATCGAACACCTGTTGCAGTGTCCAGCCGGCGCGAAATGCGTCCGCCACGTACAGAATCCGATTCGGCCCCGGCCAGCGCAGTTCGTAGGAGAGCTTTTCGCCCGCCTCTTCGGTCAGGGGCAGCGTCAGTTGCTCGTTGAAACCATCGTAACCGGTCTCCAGGCTGCGCAGCGCCTTTTGCATGGACTCTTGGAATGTGCGGCCGATCGCCATCGCCTCACCCACCGATTTCATCTGGGTGGTCAGGCGGGTGTTGGCGCCGGGAAATTTCTCGAAGGTAAAGCGCGGGATCTTGGTGACCACGTAATCGATGGTGGGCTCGAACGATGCGGGGGTCGCGCCGCCGGTGATTTCGTTTTTCAATTCGCTCAAGGTGTAGCCGATGGCGAGCTTGGCGGCGATTTTGGCGATCGGAAATCCGGTGGCCTTGGAGGCAAGTGCGGACGAACGCGACACGCGCGGGTTCATTTCGATCACCAACACGCGCCCGTCGTCCGGGTTGATGGCGAACTGCACGTTGGAGCCGCCGGTGTCGACACCGATCTTGCGCAGCACGGCAATCGAGGCGTCGCGCAGGCGCTGGTATTCGCGGTCGGTCAGGGACTGTGCCGGCGCCACGGTGATCGAATCGCCGGTGTGCACGCCCATGGGATCGATGTTCTCGATGGAGCAGACGATGATGCAGTTATCGTCGTGGTCGCGCACCACCTCCATCTCGAACTCTTTCCAGCCGAGCACCGACTCCTCGAGCAGCACTTCGTTGGTGGGCGAGGCGTCGAGGCCCCGCGCCACGATGGATTCGAACTCCTCACGGTTGTAAGCGATGCCGCCGCCGGAGCCTCCCAAGGTAAAAGAGGGCCGGATCACCGTGGGGAAGCCGATCTCGGACTGCACCGCGAGGGCTTCTTCCATGCTGTGCGCGATGCGGGCGCGGGCGGTCTCCAGGCCGATGTCCGCCATGGCGCGGCGGAACAGCTCCCGATCCTCCGCCATGTCGATGGCACGCTGCGAAGCGCCGATCATCTCGACGCTGAACTTTTCCAAGATCCCTTCGCGCACCAGATCGAGCGCGGTATTGAGCGCGGTCTGGCCGCCCATGGTGGGCAGCAAGGCGGTCGGGCGTTCTTTCTCGATGATCCGGGCAATGGTGCGCCAGTTGATGGGCTCGATATAGATGGCGTCCGCCATGTCCGGGTCGGTCATGATGGTGGCCGGATTCGAGTTCACCAGGATGACGCGATATCCCTCTTCTTTCAGGGCCTTGCACGCCTGAGCTCCAGAATAATCGAACTCACAGGCCTGACCGATGATGATGGGCCCTGCCCCGATGATGAGGATGCTGTTGAGATCGGTACGCTTTGGCACTTACCCTTCCACGGATTTCTGTTTGACGGGGGTGCGGCCGCGAGAATTGGCCTGCACGCGTTTCACCATCAAATACATAAAGTGTTCGAACAGCAGCCGCAGGTCGTGAGGACCGGGACTGGCTTCAGGATGACCCTGAAAGCTGAAGGCCGGGCGGTCGGTGCGGGTCAGGCCCTGCAAGGAACCGTCGAACAAGGAGCGGTGCGTTGCGCGCACGGTGTCCGGCAGCGTTGCCTCATCGACGGCGAAGCCGTGGTTCTGACTGGAGATCAGCACGCGGCCGGAGTCGATCTCGAGCACGGGATGATTGGCGCCATGGTGGCCAAACTTCATTTTCACGGTTTTCGCGCCGCTCGCGAGCCCAAGCAATTGATGGCCCAGGCAAATGCCGAACACCGGAATGTCGGTTTCCAAGAATTTCGTGATCGCCTGGATGGCGTAGTCGCAGGGCTCAGGGTCGCCGGGGCCGTTAGATAAGAAGATACCATCAGGATTCATCGCAAGCACTTGATCTGCAGGCGTTTGTGCAGGCACGACCGTCATGCGGCAGCCATGCTCCGCGAGGATTCTCAAGATGCTGCGCTTCATGCCGAAGTCGTACGCGACCACATGCAAACGGCTCTGCGGACGGGGCGGCTTGGCCGCGGTCTTCCAGATCAGCCCATCATTCCATTGAAAGATTTTTTTGGTCGACACGGCCTTGGCCAGGTCCATGCCCTTCAAGCCCGGAAATTTCTTGGCCGCGCGCACCGCGGCGCTCTGATCGATATTTTCGCCCGTCATGATGCAGCCGGACTGCGCACCCTTCTCGCGCAGCAGGCGCGTTAGCTTACGGGTATCGATGTCCGCGATCGCGACCACTTTGCAGCGAAGCAGGAAACTCTGCAGCGACTCGGTGGAACGCCAATTCGAATGCAGGAGCGGCAGATCACGGATCACGAGGCCGGCGGCAAAGACGGCCCCGGACTCGAGGTCCTCGGGCGTCGTACCGGTGTTGCCGATATGCGGATAGGTCAGGGTCACGATCTGGCGGCAGTAAGAAGGATCGGTGAGGATCTCTTGATAGCCGGTCATCGCGGTATTGAAAACTACTTCACCCGTCGTGTTGCCTTTTGCGCCTACAGAGACGCCTCGGAACACGGTGCCATCTTCGAGAGCTAGCACTGCAGGTGTCGACACTCCGGTTCCTCGCTTTGCGCTGCGGCACGTTGCCGCAGATGCGCAAAGCGGGAGGCGCTCCTTAGAACGTCCTCCCGCTTTAATGGGTTAATTCGCGATCAGTTTCCGGGCGCGAATATTAACGATGCCCGCGTTGACTGTCCATGCCTCTTCTCAAACTCCTAGCACATCCTTCATGCCGTACAGGCCTGCCGGACGGCCAATCAGCCAGGCGGCCGCCCGCAGCGCCCCCCTCGCAAAGATCACCCGGTCCGTGGTCCGATGCGTCAGCTCCAGACGCTCGCCGGCCGCCGCGAAAGTCACGGTGTGCTCGCCGACAATGTCGCCGGCCCGGACCACCGAAAAGCCGATGCCGTGGGGCTTTCGCGCCGCATCGGCGCCATGGCGATCAAAAACGGCGACCTCGTTCAAGGTCTGGCCGCGGGACTTCGCGACGACCTCGCCCAAGCTCAACGCGGTGCCCGAGGGGGCATCGCGCTTCTCCCGATGGTGCGCCTCGGAAATCTCCACATCGTAAGTCTCGCCCAAGGCCCGCGCCGCCTGCGCGACCAGTTGACTCAAAGTAGCGACGCCGACGCTGGTGTTGGGCGCAATCAAGACGGCAATCGACCTCGCGGCGCGCGTAAGCTCAGCCGTCGCAGCGGTGTCGAACGCGGTCGCGCCGACCAGCAGCGGCACACCCGCCTCGCTGCAGGCCCGCGCATGCGCCGCCACCGCGCTGCCCACACTGAAATCCACCGCGACCGCGCTTCCCTTCAAGGCCGCGGCGCAATCGGCGGTGATTTTGACGCCCGTGGCCCGGCCTGCTGCGGCGGCGTCCTCACCCAATCGGACACTGTCCGCCGAGGCGACTGCGCCCTGCAAGTGAAAGGCCGACCCTTCGCGCAGGGCCGCAACCAGGGACTGCCCCATGCGGCCGGTAATACCGAAGATCACCAGCGGCGGCGAAGCCGGCGGCTGCGAGGCAGGGGGCTGCGAGCCCAGGGTCTGTGAGACCACCTACTCGACCGTGCGCGTAAAGAACTTCTTCACGCCCTCAAAAAATGTCTGCTCTTTCGGGTGATGGCTGCCCTGTTCCAGCGAGCTTTCGAATTTCCTGAGCATGTCCTTCTGCTCGGCGCGCAGGCTCACCGGCGTTTCGACCACCACCCGGCAGAACAAATCGCCGGCGGCGCCGCCGCGCACCGGACGCACGCCTTTTTCGCGCATGCGAAATACCCGGCCCGATTGGGTTTCGGCGGGAATCTTCAAAATCACCTCGCCGTCGAGCGTCGGCACCTCGACCGTGCCGCCGAGCGCCGCCGTGACGAAAGTGATGGGCACTTCGCAGGACAGATGACTGCCCTCGCGCTCGAAGATCGGATGCTCCTTGACCCGAATCTCGATATACAGATCGCCGGCCGGACCACCGTTGCGGCCGGCTTCGCCCTCGCCGTTCAAGCGAATGCGATCGCCGGTATCGACGCCCGCGGGCACCTTGACGGGCAGCGTTTTCTCCTGCCGAACCCGTCCCTGCCCAAAGCAGGTGTCGCAGGGGTTGGAAATGATCTTGCCGCGGCCTTTGCAGCGCGGGCAGGGTTGCTGGATGGTGAATATGGATTGCTGCACCCGAACCTGGCCCTGGCCGTTGCAGGTGTCGCAGGTCTTCGGCGTCGACCCCTTGGCCGCGCCCGTGCCCTTGCAGGTCTTGCACTCGCCCATGGACGGAATGTGAATTTCGGTCTCGGTGCCGAACACCGCCTTTTCCAATTCCAGTTCCAATTCGTAGCGCAGATCGGCGCCGCGAAACACCTGCGACCGGCCGCGTTGACCGCCCGAAAAAATATCGCCGAACATCTCGCCGAAAATATCGCCGAACGCCTCGCCGGCGCTGAATCCGCCGGCGCGGTTGCCTTCCAGGCCCGCATGTCCAAATTGATCGTAGAGGGCGCGCTTATGCGCATCGCACAAGACCTCGTAGGCCTCCTTGCACTCTTTGAAGCGATGCTCCGCGTCCGGATCGTCTGGATTGCGATCGGGATGAAATTTCATCGCGAGACGGCGGTAGGCCTTTTTGATTTCGGCTTCCGACGCGTTTCGCGGCAAGTCGAGTAGCTTGTAGTAATCCTGCTTCGCCATTGCTTACCTGCAGCCTATCCCATAAAAACGAACCGCCGGCACTATGCATACCGGCGGTTTCATCAACAACCTAGCCCATCACAAATGCCGTCAGGCCTTCTTGCGATCGGAGTCCTTCACTTCCTCGAACTCCGCATCCAGCACGTCGTCCTTCGGCGCTTGCTGCCCGCCTGCGTCGGCTCCGGCACCCGAGGCGCCCGCACCGGCGTTACCGGCGGACTGTTCGTACACCTTCTGCATGATGGCGCTCGATGCCTGTTCCAATTCCGTGGTCTTGCGATCGATTTCCTCGCGGTCATCGCCGCTCATAGCGCTCCTGACGGCCGCCACCGCATCGGTGGCCGACTTCTTCTGGTCGTCGGAAATCTTGTCGCCGACATCCTTGAGCGCCTTCTCGACGCTGTGAACGGTCGCATCGGCCTTGTTGCGCGCGCCGACCAGCTCACGGAACTTCTTGTCTTCCTCGGCATGCGCTTCGGCATCCGAGACCATGCGCTTGATTTCCGCTTCCGACAGGCCGCTCGAGGCCTTGATGACGATGCGCTGTTCCTTGCCGGTTTTCACATCCTTCGCCGACACGTTCAAGATGCCGTTGGCATCGATGTCGAAGGCGACCTCGATTTGCGGCATGCCGCGCGGCGCGGGCGGAATATCCGTCAGGTCAAATCGACCCAGGGACTTGTTGTCGCCCGATCGATCGCGCTCGCCCTGCAGCACGTGAATGGTCACGCCGGTCTGATTGTCGTCCGCGGTCGAAAAGGTCTGCGCCGCCTTGGTCGGGATCGTGGTGTTCTTCTCGATCACCTTGGTCATGACGCCGCCCAAGGTCTCGATCCCCAAGGACAGCGGGGTGACGTCGAGCAGGAGCACGTCCTTCACGTCGCCGGCCAGCACGCCGCCCTGAATCGCGGCGCCCACGGCCACGGCTTCGTCCGGGTTCACGTCCTTGCGCGGTTCCTTGCCGAACATGTCCTTCACGGCCTTCTGCACCATCGGCATGCGGGTCTGACCGCCGACCAGAATGACCTCACCCACATCCTTCAGGGCCAAGCCGGCATCCTTGAGCGCAATGCGGCAGGGTTCCATGGTTTTTTGGACCAAATCCTCGACCAGCGACTCGAGCTTCGCGCGGGTCAGCTTCATGTTCAGGTGCTTCGGCCCCGCCGCATCCGCGGTGATGTAGGGCAGGTTGATCTCGGTCTGCTGGCTGGATGAGAGCTCGATCTTGGCCTTTTCCGCCGTTTCCTTCAGGCGCTGCATGGCCAGAGGATCTTTGCGCACATCGATGCCGCTTTCCTTCTTGAACTCATCCGCAAGGTAATTGACGACGCGAAGATCGAAGTCCTCGCCGCCCAGGAAGGTATCGCCGTTGGTGGAGAGCACTTCGAACTGGCGCTCGCCATCCACTTCCGCGATTTCGATCACGGACACGTCGAAGGTGCCGCCGCCCAGATCGTACACGACGATCTTGCGATCCCCGCCGTCCTTGTCCAGGCCGTAGGCCAACGCAGCCGCCGTGGGCTCGTTGATGATGCGCTTGACGTTCAAGCCCGCGATGCGGCCGGCATCCTTGGTGGCCTGGCGCTGCGAGTCGTTGAAGTAAGCCGGCACGGTGATGACCGCTTCGGTGACGGTTTCGCCGAGGTAGTCCTCAGCGGTCTTCTTCATTTTCATCAGGACGCGCGCGGAGATTTCCTGCGCCGCCATTTTCTTGCCCTGCACCTCGACCCAAGCATCGCCGTTGTCGGCCTTGACGATCTTGTAGGAGACCATGCCCATGTCTTTCTTCACGACTTCGTCGGTGAATTTGCGGCCGATGAGGCGCTTGACTGCGGCTATGGTATTCGCGGGGTTGGTGACGGCCTGGCGCTTGGCGGACTGTCCGACCAGCACTTCGCCATCCTTGGTGAAAGCAACGATCGACGGCGTGGTGCGATCACCTTCGCTGTTCTCGATGACTTTGGGCTTGCCGCCCTCCATGATCGCGACGCAGGAATTCGTCGTGCCGAGATCGATGCCAATCATTTTACCCATTGTGAAAACCCTCTAAAAATCAGACGTTGTGACCTTACGTGGGGACATGCAGTGAATTTTCAATCGCCGCCGCCGCCGGTTGCCTTACTCACGACCACCCTCGCCGGGCGCAGCAGCCGCCCGTTCAATGAATAACCTCTTTGGATCACCGACAACACGGTGTTGGCCGGCTGATCGGCGCTCGGTTGGGCCACCATGGCCTCGTGCCAGGCCGGATCGAAAGGCTGACCCTGAGGGTCGATGACCTTGATGCCCGCCTTCTCGAAGGCCCGCTGCAGCTGCTTCAAGGTCGCGTTCGTCCCCTCGAGGAGGGCCGACCCGGAATTTGCCCCTGCGGCACTGAGGCCCGCTTCCAGCGAGTCGATGACGCCGATCAGCTCCTGCGCGAAACGCTCGATGGCGTATTTGCGCGCATTGTCCAACTCGCGATCCATGCGCTTGCGGTAGTTATCCAGCTCGGCCGCGGCGCGCAAATAGCTGTTCCAGTTCTCGGTCGCTTTAGCTTCCGCGGCGGCCAGGGCCGTGGGTGCGGCGGCAGGGGCTTCCGCACTGGCGTCCGCCGTGTTGGCGGTGTCAGCCCGGACTTGCGGGTTGTTGTCATTCACGCGTTAAGATCCTCAAGGATAAAGGCGGCTAAAAGCCGCTTGAAGCGACCATTTTGGGGGCTATTTACGAGCGTTCAAGGCCGAACCCAGGAGCTTGGCCGTGATATCGACGATCGGAATTACGCGCTCGTACGCCATGCGGGTCGGGCCGATGATACCGAGGACGCCAACCACCTGGTTGTCGACCATGTAGGGGGCCGTCACCACGCTGATGTCGTCCAGGATCCGGTAGCCCGACTCCTGCCCGATAAAAATCTGGATACCGTCAGCCCGCAGGCAGCTGTCCAACAGTCGCAGGATATCGTGCTTCTCGTTGAAGGCCTCGAATAGCCGGCGCAGCCGATCGACATTCGACAGCTCCGCGAACCCCATGAGATTGGTTTCACCGGCAATGACATATTCCACCTTCTCCGAAGGCGGGGAATCGAACACCTTCTGCGCGACCTGGATGGCGTCCCGCATGATCTGATCCATGTGCTGGCGCGTCTCCTGCAGCTGCGCCAGCAGCAGCGCACGCACATCGGGCAGCGAACGGCCGGCGAAGGCCTCATTGAGGTAGTTGGCGGCGCGGCGCAGCTCCTCCGGCGAGTGAAAGCGGTCCAGCTGGACGACGCGGTTCTGCACCTCGCGGTTGCTCATGACCATGATGGCCAGGGCACGATTTTCCGACAGGCCGACAAACTCGATGTGCGAGAGCGCGATGTAGTGCGGATTCGGCAGCGTCACCAGTCCCGCCATGTGCGAGACGCTGGAGAGCATCTGCGATACGGTCTGCACCAAGGAGCGGCCGTTTGCCGAATCGGCACCCAGGCGCCGCTCGATGTCCTCGATTTCCTCGTGATGCAGGGGCTTGAGCTTGAGCAGCGTATCGACAAAAAACCGGTAGCCCTTGTCGGTGGGGATGCGGCCGGCCGAGGTGTGGGGCGAGGCGACGAACCCCAGGTCTTCCAAGTCCGCCATGACATTGCGGATGGTCGCCGAAGAGAGGCTCAAGCCCGAATCGCGCGACAGTGTTCGAGACCCCACCGGCTGGCCGTCGCGGATGTAGTTCTCGATCAGGGCCTTGAGCAGCATCTGCGCCCGCTCATTCAGTCCCTCGTCGGCACCTTCTGTCATAGTAGGTCCATATAACATGTTTGAAGCTACCTAGCGCATCCGGGCGAAGTCAAGTCTGCGTGACCGGGTTGCTGCGCTCATGCTACAAGGGATCGATCATGACTCATTCCTTCAAGTCCATTGCACTGGTGGGCAACGCCAAAGATTTGCGCGTTTCCGAATGCATGCTCGGCCTGGCGGCGCATTTTCAGGCGCGCGGCGTGCCGGTGCTGGTCGACCCGGCCGTGGGCCTGGCCTTCAAAGCCGGCAGCGTGGTCATCTGCCCGGAACAGTCCTTCGCCACCCGCGCCGATCTCATCGTCGCCATCGGCGGCGATGGCACGCTGCTGTATGCCGCGCGCCTGGTGGCAGGCCATTCGGTACCGCTGCTCGGGGTCAACCGCGGCCGCCTCGGTTTTCTGACCGACGTCAGCCCCGCATCCATGCTCGAGGATGTCGATTCAGTCCTGGAGGGACGCTATAGCGAGGATCGCCGGTCGCTGCTGGCGGCGCGGCTCGAGAGCCATGACGGCAGCATCGCGCGCGCGCTGGCGCTGAACGATGTGGTGGTCAATAAGTGGGAAACCGGACGGACCATGGATTTTGAGACCACCATCAATGGCCGCTTCGTCAATTCGCACGGCGGAGACGGCATGGTGATCGCGACCGCGACCGGATCGACCGCCTATGCCCTCTCCTGCGGCGGACCCATCATCGAGCCGGACCTCGAGGTCTGGGTGCTCGCACCCATCTCGCCGCATACCTTGAGCGACCGTCCGATCGTGGTGCGCGCGGGCAGCAAGATCCAGCTGCGCATGTCGGATCGTTTCGAATCGCGCGCACAGGTGACCTGCGACGGCACGGCCATCGGAGATTTGGAACAGGGCGACAACTTGTATGTCGAGGGCGCGGATGCGCAGATCACACTGCTGCATCCGCCGGGCTACGACTATTATCGGCTGCTGCGCTCCAAGTTGCATTGGGGGCGCGGCGCGCACAACGGGCATCCGGACGCTTAAAGGAACTTAGGCGTGCTGACGCATCTTCAACTGCGGGACTTGGTGCTCGTCGATCAAGCGGAGCTCGAACTCAGCCGGGGCTTGACCGCGCTCACGGGTGAGACGGGCGCCGGTAAGTCCATCGTGGTCGACGCCTTGCTGCTGGTCTCGGGCGGCCGGGGCACGGGTGATGTGGCGCGCCAGGGCGCGGAGCGGGCCGAAGTGACCGCGAGCTTCTCGGACCTGCCGCCTGCCGCCATCGAATGGCTGAAGGGACAGTCCATCGACTTCGACGGCGAACTCGTGGTACGGCGCGTCATCGGTGCGGACGGCCGCTCGCGCGCCTATGTGAACGGCCAGGTGGTCCCCCTGCAGGCTCTGCGGGAACTGGCGGAGCATCTGATTGAAATCCACGGTCAACAGGAATTCCAGCACCTGGTAAGCCGCGCGGCGCAGCGCGAACTGCTCGACCAACGTCTGACCGCCCCTGCCTTGAAGGCGACGGTCGCTGAGGCGTTCGATCGCTGCAGCACGAGCCGCCGCGATTTCGCGGCACTGCAAAGCGCGGCCGAGAACCGCGACGCACGCCTGGATTTGCTGCGCTACCAATTGCAAGAGCTCAAAGCCGAAGTCTCGACGGCAGCGCAGATCGAGGAGCTGTTCACCGAGCAGAAGCGCGTGGCGGCGCGCGGCCGTTTGGGGGAAGCGGCGCGCATCGCGATGACCGCCGCCTACGAATCCGAGGGTGAGAGCGCGCATGGCTTGCTGAGCAAGGCGGCTGCTGCGCTGCGCAGTGTGTCGGACATCGACCCGGAACTCGGCGAGGCGGGCAAGCTGTTGGCCGAAGCCACCATCCTCACGCAGGAAGCGGGCGCGTCGCTGCGCCGCTACCTGGAGACCCTTGATATCGATCCTAAGCGCCAGGACGAGATCGAGCGCCGTGCGGCTGCGCTCGAGTCCCTGGCGAGGAAGCATCGCGTTGGGGTGCTGGAGCTGCCGGAGCAATTGGCACGCATCGAGCAAGAGGTGAACGCGCTCGACAATGTGCAGGTGAGCCTGGCCGCCCTCGAAAAGCAGGTCACCGAAACCACACGCGAATATCGCAGCGCAGCGAAAATCCTGACTGAGGCACGCCAGACCGCAGCGCAACTGCTGCAGGTCCAGGTGACCGAGCTCATGCAGACCCTGGGGATGGCCGGCGGCCAGTTCGCTGCGGCGCTGCGCCCGAGCGAACAAGAATTCACGGCGAACGGCAGCGACGAGGTGGAATTCCTGGTGAGCGCGAATCCGGGGCAGCCGCTGAAGAGCCTGGCCAAAGTCGCCTCCGGCGGCGAGCTCTCGCGCATCAGCCTCGCGGTTCAGGTTGCCGGCCGCGCGGCCTCATCGCCGGTCTGCATGGTGTTCGACGAAGTGGACGCCGGCATCGGCGGCGCCGTGGCCGAGATCGTCGGCAGGCAGCTGCGCTCCTTGGGGGAGCGCGCTCAAGTGCTGTGCGTCACGCATCTGGCCCAGGTGGCATCGCAGGCGCACAGTCAATTTCGGGTGACCAAGCTCAGCGACGGCAAGATCACGCGCACCGCGGTCAAACCGTTGGGCGCGGCCGAACGAGTCGATGAGATTGCGCGCATGCTCGGCGGAATCGACATCTCTGAGCAGGCGCGCGCGCATGCGCGCGACATGCTGGCGCGCGCCGTACCGGTCGAAACGCCGAAGAAAAAGGGATCGCGAGGCGCGCCGCGCTAGTGAACGCAGCCCTGAAGCCTCGAGCCGGCCGCCGAGCCTACGAGGCCGGCTTGGTGCGCTTTTGATTCGGGCAGTTGGTCTTGCGGCAATGCCCGTACAGGATCAGCGCATGATCGCTGATCTCAAACCCCAGGCGTTTGGCAACGGCGTGCTGGCGCTCCTCGATCCCGCCATCCATGAACTCTTCCACTTTTCCGCAGTCAACACACACGATGTGATCGTGATGAGCGCCCTGGTTGAGCTCGAAAACCGCCATGCCGCCCTCGAAGTGATGGCGCGTGACCAAACCCGCGGCTTCGAATTGGGTTAGCACGCGATAGACAGTCGCCAGGCCGATGTCCTCATTGGAGACCAGCAGCTTTTTATAAATGTCTTCCGCGCTCATGTGACGCGCGGATCCATCGGCGAGGATGTCCAGGATTTTAAGACGTGGCAGCGTGACTTTGAGACCGGCGTTACGCAGGTCATTGCTCTCACTGCTCGAGTCAGGCTTTAGGCGCTGCGGCATGCTGGGCCTTCCGGTATGATAGGCGTTGATTATCAATCATTTGACGGCTGTTAACCACTTTCCATGAAAATAATTCAGTGCCTGCTCTTGGTTTCCGCGGTGTCGCTCCTGGGCTCGGGCTGCGTGTACCGAATCAACATTCAGCAAGGCAATTTTCTCAATCAAAGCGCTGTCGACACCGTGAAAGAGGGCATGACGCGAAGTCAGGTGCGCTATTTGTTGGGGACACCCATGGTGGCCGACAGCTTCGACAAGGGACGTTGGGACTATATTTACTATCTCAAGAAGGGCCGGTCGCGGCACGTCGACTCCCGGCGCGTCACGGTCTACTTCGACGGCGACAAGGTCGCACGCTTGGACAAGCCCACGGACGAGGAAGCCGCCAGGCAAGACGCATCCGCCGCGAAAATCAAGAACGGCCGGGTTTATTAGCCTTACGGCTGGCGCGTTTTCTGCGCGCGAGCTTGTTTTCTGCGCGCGAGCTTGGGCTCTTCGAGCAGCGGCCGGTAGATTTCGATCCGGTCGCCCTCCTTCAACAATTGATCGCGCGGCGCCACCTTGCCGAAGATGCCGACCGCC
>DATHKV010000058.1:0-32430 GCA_035488895.1 Steroidobacteraceae bacterium | reverse complement strand
TCACCGGCGCGCAGGATGGCGTCGCGGGCTACTATCGGTCGCGACCGTTGCTGCTGGGCTTGGGACTGCCGGTTGAAGAAGCGCTGTCATCGACCATGATGCGCGCGGGCGGAATGAGCGATGGACGGGATATCGGCGTGGTATTCAACATGCCGCGCAAGAAGGGGGCCTGCGTGCTGCCGGTGTGCGGCGGCGTCGGCGCGCAATACACCCCGGCGGTGGGTTGGGCGCAGGCGCTGCGCTATCGCCAGTCGCAGCTCGGCGAACAGGCGTGCAAGAACAGCATTGCCGTCGCGCACGGCGGCGAGGCCTCGACGGCCACGAACGGATTTTGGGCGGCGCTCAATATCGTCACCACCGAACGCCTGCCGTTCCTGTTCTTCATAGAAGACAACGGCTACGGAATCTCGGTCAGCTCGCAGCATCAGACCCCGGGCGGCAACATTGCGGACAACTTGCAGAGTTTCCGCGGACTGCGCCTGCTCGATGGCGACGGCTCCAACCCCACCGCCGCCGCGGCACTCATTCAAGATGCCGTCGCCGGCGTGAGATCCGGCGGAGGACCGGCTCTGATTCGCCTTGTGGTGCCGCGCCTCTCCGGGCATTCGGGCCAGGATACGCAGACCTACAAGAGCGCCGAGGAGATTGCCGCGGAAAAGGCGCGCGATCCTCTGACTAAACTGCGCGAGCAATTGGTGCCTCGCACGATTTCCGCCGCCGACTGGGACCATGAAATAGCGCAGGCCCGCGCGCTCATCGCAGAGATTCTCGCCAAGGTCGAGCGGCGCGCCGCGCCCAATCCGAAGGGCATCCAGCGCTACGTGTTTTCCGAGACCCACGCCGATGGTTCGATCGACCTGCAGCAGCAGGGCGGCCTGCGCAGCGCGGGCGTCGTACCGGCGCCGGGCACCGAGCGTCCCGAGCCGCAAGGTCCTCGGATCAACCTGGTGACCGCCGTGCGCCGCACGCTGGAACACGAGCTTGCCACCAATCCGCGCGTGCTGGTCTTCGGCGAAGATGTCGGACGCAAGGGCGGCGTGCATGCGGCCACCTTGGGGTTGCAAGAGCGATTTGGCGTCGAGCGCGTGTTCGACACCAGCCTGTCCGAAGAGGGCATCATCGGCCGCGCGGTCGGCATGGCGGCGGCCGGACTCATGCCCGTACCCGAGATTCAATTTCGCAAGTACGCGGACCCCGCGGCGGAGCAGCTCAATGACTGCGGCACCATGCGCTGGCGGACGGTGAATCGATTCGCCGCGCCAATGGTCGTGCGCATTCCGGGCGGCTTCTTCAAGTGCGGCGACCCATGGCACAGCCAATCGAACGAGGTGCAATGGCTGCATGGCGTCGGCTGGCGGCTCGCCATGCCTTCGAACGCGCAGGACGCGGTGGGCCTGTTGCGAAGCGCCTTGCGCGGCAACGACCCCACGATTTTCTTTGAACACCGCTCGCTGCTCGACGGCGCCTGGGCGCGGCGCCCCTATCCAGGCGATGAATTTGTCGTGCCGTTCGGCAAGGCCAGTCTCCTGCGCCAGGGCACCGAACTCACCGTGGTGACGTGGGGAGCGATGGTGGAGCGCTGCGAGCAAGCCATCGAGGCCAGCGGCAAGTCGGCGGACCTGTTGGACCTACGCACCCTGTCGCCCTGGGATCGCGAGGCCACGCTGGCATCGGTGCGCAAGACGCGCCGCTGCCTGATCGTTCACGAGGACACCATGACCGCCGGATTCGGCGCCGAGATCGCCGCGGTGCTCGCCAAGGAAACCTTCTTCGATCTCGACGCGCCGATTGAGCGTCTCGCCATGCCGGATGTCCCGAGTCCGCACAACCCGGTGTTGTTGGACGCGGTGCTGCCAAGCGTCGACACCATTGCGCAATCGATCGTCAACCTGACTGAAATTTGAAATGAGCCGCATCGAGGACGTGCTGGTCCCGCCGAATGAGGAAGGCACGCGGGCGACGATCCTGCGCTGGTGCAAAGCCGTCGGCGACACCGTCGCGAAAGACGAGGCGCTGGTGGAGCTGGAAACCGACAAGGTCACCGTGGAAGTGCCCGCGCCCGTCAGCGGCACCTTGATCGAAATTCTCAAACCCGAGAGCACCGAGGTCAGCCCCGATGAGGTGCTGGCGCGCGTCCGACTGCCGGGCGAAGCAGGAGCGCAAGAGTCCGCCGCGCCCGCCGCCGGCAAGAGCCCTGCTGCCGCCACACTCGAAGGATCCCCTAGGGTCGCTGTGCGCACGGATTCGGAGAGTAAGAATTCAAATCTGTTGAGCCCGTCGGTGAGGCGATTGCTGCACGAGCATGGCCTTGCGGCGGACGACATCAAGGGCAGCGGCCGCAACGGCCGAATTACCGCCCAGGACGTGACCAGTCATGTTTCTAAGCCGGCGGCGGCCGCATCACCGGCACCTGCATCGCCAGCGCGCGCGTCATCAGCGCCTGCGCCGGCGGCCTTGGGACCGAGCACGCTCGTGCCGCACACCACCATTCGGCGCCGAGTCGCCGAGCACATGGTGCGCAGTCTCACCGATGCGCCGCACATCACCACTCTGTTCGAAGCCGACTTGACCCGTGTGCTGAAGCATCGCGCGCTGCATGCCAAGAGCTACGAAGCGCGCGGTACGCGCCTGACCTTGACCGCTTATTTTATTAGCGCCTGCGTGCGGGCGTTGCGCGTGCACCCGGAAGTCAATGCGACATTCCGCGCGGACGGCATGGAGTTGCACGCGGATGTGAACATTGGGGTGGGTACTGCGCTCGGCGACAATGGACTCATCGTTCCGGTGATTCACCGTGCGCAGACCTTGAGCTTCTTCGACATCGCGCAGCGCTTGGGGACGGCGGTCGAAGCGGCACGCGCCGGCAAGCTCTCGCCCCAAGATGTGCGCGGCGGCACCTTCACCATCTCGAATCACGGCGTGGGCGGCAGCCTGCTCGCCGCGCCCATCGTCATCAATCAGCCGCAGGTGGCGATTCTCGGCGTGGGCAAGGTGCAGCGCCGCGTCTGTGTCATCGACGTGGACGGCAGCGAATCGATTGCGGTGCGCTCCATGTGCTATTTGACACTGACCCTCGACCATCGGGCTCTGGACGCATTTCAAGCGAACGCCTTTCTAAGCCTGGTGGTCTCGACGCTCGAGCAGTGGCCCGATACCGCCGAACCGCTGCATGACTGAGGGCTCGGCGGCCGGCAATCGGCCGCTGAGCTGGGCGGCGACGCCGCTCAAGTGCAGCTCCGAGGGTGCGAAGACCCGCGTGTAGATCGCGCGGCACAGCGCGGCGGCCTGCACGCCGGGCCAATTGGCGCGCAGCAACTGCGCCGGCAGCAAGGGATCGCGCAGATGCAAGCGGCGATACTCATGGATCAAGAGGGTTCGCACCAGAAAGCAGTCGCGCGGCTCGAGGTCGCGGCGGCGCGTGAGCTCGGCGAGCACGGTCGCAAAGCGATCGACGAAACGCTGGTATCGAAGGCCGAGATCTTCCAGATCCCATCCCAACTCCACCAGGCGCTGCGGCGCCTCCTCGCCCAACGACGCCTCGAATGCGACGACTCTGGCAAGCAGGCCGCCCAAGCTGCGCTGCGCGCGCAGAGTTTGCACCAGCGCGCGACGAGGCTCCGGATGCGCAAACACATTGGCTGAGATTTCGCCGAAGCCCCGCCACAGCAATTCATCGCGGATTTCATTTCGCTCCGTCGCACGCATCGGCGGCACGACGATCAGCGTCCAGCGGCCGGACCACTGCGTATCCGGCTCGCTGTAGATGCGCTTGGTCGCTTCGGCGAATCGGGCACGACCGTTGCTCGACAGGCGATACTCGCTGAGCTTGCCGGCGCGGCGCCCCGTCAGCCAGCCGTCCTGCGCGAGGCGCGTCGTGGCGGTGCGCACCAGGCGCTCGTTCAATCCAAACGGCGCCGCCAACTCGATCAGGCTGCCCAAGGCGATGGCCCCGCCCCGCGGCATGATGGCATCGCCGAAGATCGTCACGATCAGCGATCCGCCGCGCAGCGGCCGCTGCCGGCGAAAGCGGGCAATCAGGTCGGTCGACACAGCGGCGGGGGCGGTTTTTGGGGCGGTTTTTGCCATTTTTGGGCGCTTTCAGAGGCTTCCCTTTTATGACACATAATTCTTTGCAATTCCATATTTTTTGTATCACAATGACGTACGGCTGATTAAACTCTCAGGGGCACGCATGTACACCCAAGCTTTAGATGCTCAAGCCGCCGAGGCCTTAGCACACGGCGATGAAAGCGCACTGGAACAGCGTTTCCTCGCGCGCGTGGACGCCGAGGAGAAGATCGAGCCCAAGGATTGGATGCCGGCGCGCTATCGCACCACCCTGATCCGTCAGATTTCCCAGCATGCGCATTCCGAAATCGTCGGCATGCTGCCCGAGGGTAACTGGATCACGCGCGCGCCGACGTTGCAGCGCAAGGCGATCCTCATTGCCAAGGTGCAGGACGAGGGCGGCCACGGTGCGTACCTCTACAGCGCCGCCGAAACCTTGGGCGTCAGCCGCGACCAGTTGGTCGAACAATTGCTGTCGGGCAAAGCCAAGTACTCCAGCATCTTCAATTATCCGACGCCGACCTGGGCCGACGTGGGCGCGATCGGCTGGCTGGTGGATGGCGCCGCCATTATGAATCAGATCCCGCTGTGCCGTTGTTCGTACGGTCCTTATGCGCGCGCCATGGTGCGGGTATGCCGTGAAGAGAGCTTTCATCAGCGCCAGGGGTACGATCTGATGCTGCACCTGGCGCGCGGCAACGCGGAACAGAAACGCATGGCGCAGGAGGCGCTGAATCGCTGGTGGTGGCCGGCGCTGATGATGTTCGGCCCCTCCGATGCGAACTCGACCCATACGGGCGACTCGCAGCGCTGGAAGATCAAACGCTTTTCGAACGACGAGCTGCGGCAAAAATTCGTCGACTTCACGGTCCCGCAAGCGAAATTTCTGGACCTCACAGTTCCCGATCCCTTGCTGCGCTGGAACGAGGAGAAGCAGCAGCATGAATTCGGGCCCATCGACTGGAACGAGTTCGACCAGGTACTCAAAGGCAACGGGCCCTGCAATGCTGAGCGCATTGCGGCGCGGCGCAATGCGCATGCCGCAGGGGCCTGGGTGCGCGAGGCCGCGAGCGCCTACGCGGCGAAGCATCAATCCGCGCCCAGCGTCGCGGCCTAAGGTTTGAACGGAGCAGCTATGGAAGACAAACGGCAGTGGCCCCTGTACGAAGTGTTCGTCCGCGCTCGAGGCGGCCTCGATCACAAGCACGTCGGCAGTCTGCATGCCGCTGATGCGCGCATGGCCATCGAGCATGCGCGGGACCTGTACACGCGCCGCCAGGAAGGCGTGAGCATCTGGGCCGTGCCATCGAACGCCATCATCGCTTCCGATCCCACCGAAACCGATTCGCTGTTCGAGCCGGCTCGCGACAAAATCTACCGTCATCCGACTTTCTATGAGATTCCGGACGAGGTGAAGACCCTATGAGCGCGGAGGCGCCCCATGCAGCGGCGCCCAACGCCGATACCGATGCGCTGTTTCGCTATGTACTGCGCCTCGGCGATCTCTCCCTGGTGCTCGGTCAGCGGCTGGGCGAATGGGTGGGCCACTCTCCGGCGCTCGAGGAGGATCTCGGTGTGGCCAATATTGCACTGGACCTGATCGGCCAGGCGCGCCTGTTCCTAACGTACGCGGGTGAGATCGAAGGCCGCGGCCGCGATGAGGACAAGCTGGCGTTTCTGCGCGAGCAGGGCGCGTATTTCAACGCCATCCTGGTGGAACAGCCGAACGGCGATTTCGGCCAGACCATCGTGCGGCAGGTGTTGATCGACGCGTTTCAACTGGAACTCTACGAGCGGATGGCGGCATCGAGCGATGCGCGGCTCGCGGCCATCGCGGCAAAATCCGTGAAAGAGGTCCGCTACCATCTGCGCTACAGCAGCGGCTGGCTGGTGCGCCTCGGCGACGGCACCGCCGAAAGCCATGCGCGCGTGCAGACTGCCCTCGATTTGCTGTGGCCCTACACGGTGGAACTGTTCGCGGCGGACGAGTTGGACCAGCGCATGGCGGAGCGCGGCATTGGCCCGCAATTGTCCGACGTGTACGCGGCCTGGTCGGCGCGCATCGACGCCATTCTGAGCGAAGCGACGCTGAAGCGCCCCGCGGACCGTCCGCATGCCTGGCATGGCAAGCGCGGCCAGCACAGCGAGCATCTGGGCTACATTCTCGCCGAGATGCAGTATCTGCAGCGCACTTACCCGGATGCCCGATGGTGAGCGCCGTGCAGACAGACTTGGAACAACGAAAGGGGGCCGCGCCTGGAGTGGCCGCGCGAATTGCCGCGGCGTGGGAGGCTCTCGCCACGGTCGAGGATCCGGAGATTCCCGCATTGAGCATCGCGGACCTGGGCTTGATCCGATTTGTGCGCACCGCGCCCAACGGCCAAATTGAAGTGGGTTTGTCGCCGACGTATGTCGGCTGCCCTGCCACCGAAGTCATTCGGCGCTCGGTGCGCGACGCGCTCGAGAATGCCGCGGTGGGCGAATTCGAGGTGACGAATGTGTTGTCGCCGGCCTGGTCCAGCGATTGGATTACGCCCGATGGCCGACGCAAGCTGCACGAGTACGGCATCGTGCCGCCGGATCGCGGCGTCTCTAATATGCGCGACGTGTTGCGCGCCGGCCGGCCGGTGGCCTGTCCGCGCTGCAACTCGGTGGACACGGAAACCTTGAGCGAATTCGGCTCCACGCCGTGCAAGGCGCTGCACCGCTGCCGCGCCTGTCTCGAACCGTTCGAATACTTCAAGTGTATTTGACATGGCGGGCTTGAGCTTTCATCCGTTAAAGGTGACCTCGGTTGAGCGCGCGGCCGAGGATGCGACCTGCGTGACCGTGGAGGTTCCGCCGGCGCTGCGCGAAACCTTTGCGCATCGCGCGGGCCAGTACGTCACCGTACGCCGCACGATTCAGGATCGCGACGAACGCCGCACCTATTCCATCGTAACGGCGCCGGGTACGAACACGCTCAGACTGGGAATCCGTACGCAGACCGGCGGCCTGATGTCGGGGGACCTGGCGTCAAATCTACGCCCCGGCGACATGCTCGAGGTCGGCACCCCGATGGGGCGCTTTCGCACCGACGTCGATCCGGCGCGACAGCTCTCGTACGCCGCCTTCGCGGCCGGCAGCGGCATCACACCCGTGCTTTCGCTGGCGACCGACATTTTGGCCAGGGAGCCGCGCAGCCGCTTCACATTGATTTACGGCAATCGCAGCATTGCGCGCACCATGTTTCTCGAGGAAACGCTCGCGCTGAAAAACCGCTACCTGGATCGCCTTTCATTGCACTTTGTCATGAGCCGCGAGCCGCAGCAGACGGAACTGTTGAACGGACGCATCGACGGCAAGAAGGTCATCGAGCTGGCGCGGCAGTTGGTCGAAATCGGCAGCGCAGATGAATACTTGATTTGCGGCCCTGGCGACATGGTGGATGAAGTCCGCAATGCCCTCAAATCGTTGAACGGCGCGGCGCCGATTCGCTTCGAGCGTTTTGCGACCGCCAACTCACGGCCGCTGGAGATCCTCGTCAAAGCGCCCGATGCACCCGTGCCGCAGGAAATTCTCGCCACGGTCACGGTGACCATGGACGGCCGGCGCCGCAGCTTTCCCATGGCGCCCAGCGATGCGTCGGTGCTGGACGCCGCCGAGCGGGCCGGCCTCGAACTGCCCTTCTCCTGCCGTTCCGGCATCTGCGCCACCTGCCGCGCGAGAATCACGGAAGGTGCGGCGGTCATGACGCATAACATTGCGCTGGAGCCGTGGGAAACAGATGCGGGCTTCGTGCTCTGCTGCCAGGCGCGTCCCACCACGCCCACGCTCGAAATCAGCTACGACCACAAATAATTCGCGAAGGGGAATTGCATGTCCTACGAGACGATACTGTTTGAGATCGAGAGCGGCATCGCCCGTCTGACATTGAATCGACCCGACAAGCTCAACAGCTTCAACACGCAGATGCACGGCGAGGTGCGCGAGGCGTTGGCGGGCATTCCAGGGAGCGCAGCGCGCGTGCTGGTATTGACCGGTGCGGGGCGCGGCTTTTGCGCTGGACAAGACCTGGGCGATCGCGCGGTGGCGCCCGGCGCGCAAGGCGTGGATCTGGGCGAGTCGCTGGAGAATCGCTACAACCCGTTGGTGCTGACGCTGCACAATCTGCCCATGCCCGTCATTGGCGCGATCAATGGTGTCGCGGCCGGCGCGGGCGCCAATATCGCGCTGGCCTGCGACATCGTCATTGCGGCACGCAGCGCGAATTTCGTGCAGGCCTTCTCGAAACTTGGGCTGATTCCCGATTCCGGCGGCACTTGGTTCCTGCCACGGCTCGTGGGCGATGCGCGTGCCATGGGCCTCGCGCTGTTGGGCAATAAACTTCCCGCTGAACAAGCCGCCGCCTGGGGCTTGATCTGGCAATGCGTGGATGATGCTGAGCTTGCGGGCACGGTCGATGCGCTGGCGCGGCAATTTGCCGTGGCGCCTACCCGCGGCCTTGCGGCAACCAAGAGCGCGCTGCGGCGCAGCTGGCAGCATTCCTTCAAGGAACAGCTCGAACTCGAGCGCGACATGCAGCGCGAGCTCGGACGGTCGGGCGACTACGCGGAAGGCGTGGCGGCCTTTACCGAAAAGCGCGCGCCGCGCTTCACCGGCCGCTAACCGTGTCTGACCACCGTGGGCAAGGTGCCTCGAGCGGCGCGGCGCGGTCCGGCGCTGCCAGCCCGGCCGACAAGCTTAAGTTGGCGCAGTCCACGGTTGAGTCCATGTTCCAGAGCGATCGCGCCTCGCAAAACTTAGGAATCGAGATTCTCGAGATCGCGCCGGGCAGCGTCCGAATCTGCATGACCGTGCGCCCTGAAATGGTCAACGGACACGGGATGTGTCATGGGGGCTTCATTTTTGCCTTCGCCGACAGCGCCTTTGCATTCGCCTGTAATTCCCATGGCGAGGCGATGGTCGCCGCGGGCGCTGCCATTGAGTTTCTGGCGCCCACCGCCGCGGGCGAGCGCCTGACGGCCGTCGCGGCGGAAGTTAAGCGCACGGCGCGCCACGGGATTTACGATGTCAGTGTGAGCAATGGTTCGGGCGAAACCGTTGCGCTTTTCCGCGGGCGCTGCTCGCGCCTGCGTGTGCCTTCTCCCAACGGGGTTATTTCATGAATTTACAGAGTTATGTTTGCGGACAGTGGCACAGCGGGAGCGGTGAAGGCGCGGTGCTGCGCGATGCCACGACCGGCGATGTGATCGCGATGGCCTCTTCGAGCGGCGTCGATTTCGCCGCGGTACTCGACCATGCGCGCGAGGTGGGCGGCCCCGCGCTGCGTGCGCTGACTTTTCACGAACGCGCTGCGATGCTCAAGGCGCTCGCCAGGAAACTGTCGGAACTCAAAGAGGAGTTTTACGCTCTGTCCTTTTGCACGGGTGCTACAAAGAACGACGCGCTGATCGACATCGATGGCGGAATCGGCACGGTCTTTGCCTTCGCCGGCAAGGGATCGCGCGAATTGCCGAACGCGCATGTCTATGTGGACGGCGATGTCGAGGCACTGTCCAAGGGCGGCACGTTCGTGGGCCAACACCTTTATGTGTCGCGCGAAGGCGCGGCGGTGCACATCAACGCCTTTAATTTCCCGGTGTGGGGGATGCTCGAGAAGTTGGCGCCCACTCTATTGGCGGGCATGCCGGCCATCGTCAAGCCCGCGACGGCGACGGCGTATCTAACCGAGCTCGTGTTTCGCCGCATGATCGAGTCGCGAATATTGCCCGAGGGCGCGCTGCAGCTGGTGTGCGGCAGCTTGGGCGATCTGTTCGATCACTTGAACTGCCAGGACATGGTCTCTTTCACGGGATCCGCGCACACGGCGGCGCGCTTGCGCACGCATGCCAATCTGATCCGGCACTCCGTGCCCTTCATCGCCGAGACCGATTCATTGAACTCCAGCATCTTGGCGGAAGACGCCAAGCCGGGCACGCCTGAGTTCGATCTGTTCATCAAAGAGGTCGCGCGCGAAATGACCGTCAAGACGGGACAGAAGTGCACCGCGATCCGTAAGGCGATCGTGCCGGCCGCCGCGACCGCCGCCGTGGTGGGGGCGCTGCAGGCAGCGCTGCAAAAAATCATCGTCGGCGATCCGCGTTCCGAGGGCGTGCGCATGGGCCCATTGGTGAGCCAGGAACAGCGCACCGATGTGCTGGAACGCGTCGCGGAACTGCATCGCGAGGCAGAGATCGTGTCCGGAGAGCTGGGCCGGTTCGACGTGAAGAATGCCGACCGCGAGCGCGGCGCCTTCGTGCCGCCGCTGCTGCTGTTGTGCAACGACACCAAGGAAGCTCGCGCGATCCACCAAGTCGAAGCTTTCGGGCCTGTGGCCACGGTACTGCCCTATGCCGACACCGCGGACGCCATCGCCATCGCGCGGCGCAGCGCCGGCAGTCTCGCCGCATCGGTATTCTCAGCCGACGATGTCCTCGCCGCCCGGATCGTCCTGGGGCTCGCGCCCTTTCATGGCCGGATTCTGGTGGTGAACCAGGCTTGCGCCAAGGAATCCACCGGCCACGGCTCGCCGCTCGCGCCGCTGATTCACGGCGGTCCGGGGCGCGCCGGCGGCGGCGAGGAAATGGGCGGCATTCGCGGCGTGCTGCACTACATGCAGCGCACCGCGGTCCAGGGCTCGCCCGACACCATCACGGTGACCAGCGGGCGCTGGGTCCGGGGCAGCCGGCAGGTCGACCCGGGACGGCATCCCTTCCGTATTCCCTTCAATGAACTGAAGTTGGGCGACACGTTCAAGTCGACCGAACGCGAAGTCACGGTGGCGGACATCGAGCAGTTCGCTACTCTAAGCGGCGACCACTTCTACGCCCACATGAGCGACACCGAGGCCAAGCGCAATCCCTTGTTCGGCGGCCGCGTCGCGCACGGCTATTTTCTGATATCGGCAGCCGCCGGGCTGTTCGTCGATCCTGACTATGGTCCTGTGCTTGGCAATTATGGCCTCGACGAGTTGCGCTTCGTGAAGCCGGTAAAACCCGGCGATAAAATCAAGGTTAGACTGACCTGCGCGCGCAAGAGCCTGCGCGCGGAGAAGGGATGGGGCGAAGTGGCCTGGGATACCGAAATCACCAACCAGAGCGGCGAGACCGTGGCGTCGTACTTTGTACTGACGATGGTCAGCATTCATGCCGTGCCGGACTCGGTTGGGACGAACTGATGGCGAGCATCGACCTTCCCCGCTACGCCAAGGAGTTCCCGAGCCTGCAATTCTTGAGCGAGGAAGCGGGCATCCTCGAGCTCGTGATGTCCAACAAAGGCCGATTGAATGCCGCCACCGAGGACATGCATCGGGATCTTGCGCAGGTTTGGCGCAGCATCGACATCGATGAGGCCGTACGCGTGGTCGTGATCCGCGGCGAGGGCTCGAATTTTTCCTCCGGCGGCGATTTCGCGATGATCGAGCGCATGATCGAGGATGAGGCCACGCTGATCCGGGTTTGGAAGGAAGCCAGCGACCTGGTCTACAACCTGATCAACTGCTCCAAGCCGGTGGTTTCCGCGATCCGCGGCAGCGCCGTGGGCGCAGGACTCGCCATCGCCCTGCTCGCCGATGTGTCGGTGGCCGCTGAAAACGCGCGGATTCTCGATGGCCATACCAAGCTCGGCGTGGCGGCGGGCGATCACGCCGTCATCATCTGGCCGCTGCTGTGCGGATTGGCCAAGGCGCGCTATCACCTGCTGACCAATAAATCCTTGTCGGGCGCCGAAGCGGAACGCATCGGACTCGTTGCCGTGGCCGTACCCGACGCGGATGTCATCAAAACCGCCTTCGATATTGCGCGCACTTTAAGCGCCGGCAGCGCCACCGCCATGCGCTGGACCAAGCACGCCCTCAACAACTGGCTGCGCCTGGCCGGCCCGAGCTTCGATACGTCGCTCGCCCTGGAATTTCTGGGCTTCCGGCTGAAGGACGTGCGCGAAGGCTTGGCGGCCGCGCGCGACAAGCGCCGGCCAAGTTTCGGACCCGCTGAATAATCATGACGGACACTCGAGCATGGGCTGAGGCGGAGCCGATCTTGAGTGCCAGCCGCGCGCAACTCGACTCGTTGCAGCTGGAGCGCCTGCGATCGACGCTGCGCCACGCCTACGCCAATAATCCCTGCTATCGGAAGAAGTTCGACGGCGCAGGCGTCAGCCCGGAAGACCTGCACACCCTCGATGATCTGGCGCGGTTTCCGTTCACGACCAAATCAGACCTGCGCGACGCCTATCCCTTTGGCTTCCTCGCCGTGCCCATGGAGCGCGTCGCGCGAATTCATGCCTCCTCCGGCACCACCGGCAAGCCGACGGTGGTGGGATACACCAAGAGCGATCTTCTCACCTGGGGCAATCTCGTGGCGCGTTCCATCCGCGCGGCGGGCGGCCGCGCCGGAATGAAAGTGCACATCGCCTATGGCTATGGATTGTTTACCGGCGGGCTGGGCGCGCACTACGGCGCCGAAGCGGCGGGATGCACTGTCATTCCCATGTCGGGCGGACAGACCGAAAAACAGGTGCAGTTGATCCGCGATTTCGCGCCCGAGATCATCATGGTGACGCCGAGCTACATGCTCGCCATTCTCGATGAGTTCAGGCGCCAGGGTGTGGACCCGCGTTCGACCAACTTGAAGGTGGGCATCTTCGGCGCCGAGCCTTGGGGCGAAGGCATGCGCGCTGAAATCGAAAGCGCCTTCGGCATCGACGCCTGCGATATTTACGGCCTGTCGGAAGTGATGGGGCCGGGCGTCGCGCAGGAGTTCGCGGCCACCAAGGACGGCCCGACCATCTGGGAGGATCACTTCATTCCCGAAATTGTGAATCCACGCACGGGCGAACCCGTGGCGGATGGCGAGGAAGGCGAATTGGTGTTCACGTCGCTGACCAAGGAAGCGATGCCGGTGATCCGTTACCGCACGCGTGATATGACCAGGCTGCTGCCGGGGAACGTTACCGCGATGCGGCGCATGGCGAAGATCAGCGGCCGCTCGGACGACATGCTCATCGTGCGCGGCGTGAATGTCTTTCCGACGCAAATAGAAGAAATGATCATGCGCTGCGCCGGCCTGGCGCCGCACTATGAAATTGAGCTCACCCGGCCGAATCGTCTCGACGAAATGCGCATTCTGGTCGAGGCGCGCACCGAACTGGCGCTCGAAGCTCACGCTCTCGAAGTTGAATCGTTGTGCAAGAAACTCAAGGATCACATCGGCATTTCAGCCGACGTGCAGATCGTGCCGAGCGGCTCGCTCGCGCGTTCCGCCGGCAAGGCGAAACACGTTCGCGACCTGCGCTGAAGGCGGAGAAGCCGAAGGAGATCACAAGTCCATGCGTCCCATGTTGAAGTCTGCAAGGATCGTCCGATAGTCCGCGGAATTCGCGTTTTCCATAAATCGATTCATCTCGTCGAACGCTTCGTCCCGCCTTCCGTGCTCCCATAAGATATGAAAGAGCCCCAATGAATACGGCTCTGAATTCGGCACGAGCTTCACCGCCTCTCGAAAATGCTCAATCGCGGGCGTTATGTCGCCGACGGCTTTGAGCGAGTTCGCCAGTGTTGCGTTGAACATGGCCGCTCGGGGTTTGCCCGCCACGAGGCGGCTCAAGATCTCAATCGTGCCGTGTAAATCATTGTTTCGTGACCGCTGCTGCGCCAGAGCGAATTGTCCTCTCTCTTCGTCCGAATATTTCATAGAGCGACTCCATGCCTTGAGACTAAAAAAGGGAAAGGCCCTGTCCAGGGCCTTTCGGTGGACCGCGGCGCCGATCAAATCAGGCGGCGACAGCCAGCAATTGCCAGTTCTTCGGCATAATGACCGCGTCAATGTCGTGGATGACACCATTCGAGGCCGTGATGTCGCGTTGCCTGACGTGCGCGCCATTGACTCGAGCGTCTGCAGAGGACACTACTGCCGACAGCGCGGTACCCTGAACGGTCATCACCTCGCCCGACTTGAAGTCCTGCGCCATGACATGGCCCGGAATCACGTGATAACTCAAGATGGCTTTGAGCTTTGCGGTGTCCTTGAGCAGCGCGTCGAGCGCGCCCGTGGGAAGTTTCTTGAAGGCTTCGTCCGTGGGTGCAAACATCGTGAATGGGCCCTTGCCGGTCAGCGTATCGGTAAGTCCGGCGGCCTGAATGCCGGCAACCAATGTGGTGAGATTGCCCGCTGCGATTGCGGTATCGACGATGTTTTTCGTTGGGCCTGAAGGCCTAAGGTTGCCTTGGGGATTTGCGGAAGTGTTTTTTGACTGTTCCATAAATAGTAGCCTTGACGTATAGCCCGCAATAATTTGCCGGCCAACTCAGCTCGTATTCGGCTGAGGAGTTCACTATGGACCCTATGTGGAGTGTGTGCGGGATGAGGCCATAATAAATCGCGAATGGTGCACAAGCACTTGCAATAGAGATGCATGACGCGGCGGTCGCGGATGGATTGTCGTCGCGCACCGTCTGAGCCAAGCCGCGGCGTTCATTTCGGTGCAAGCGGACAAAGGCCTGTGATCGGGCCGAAAGCGTCCTCGCCGTTCATGACTTTGATCACCTTGTAGTAGTCCCAGGGGTATTTGGATTCCTGCGGGGATTTGACCTGCATGACGTACATGTCGTGGATCATGAGGCCATCGGCGCGGATGTATCCGCCCTTGGTAAACATGTCATTAATTTTGGTCTTTTTGAGTTCCGCCACCACTTTGACGCCGTCCGTCGTACCGGCGGCCTTGACGGCATTCAAGTAAGTCAGCGTAGCGGAGTAATCTCCTGCCTGGGTCATCGAAGGATATTTTTTCATCTTGCTGAAGTAGCGCCGGCCGAAGGCACGCGTTTCTTCATTCAAGTCCCAATACCATGCGGTCGTAAGGTAGAGACCCTGGGCGGTCTTTAGGCCGAGGCTGTCAATATTGTTCACGAAGACCAGAAGTCCCGCGGGCTTCATGGTCTGGGTGAGACCGAATTCGTTCGCGGACTTGAGCGAGTTGATGAAGTCGTCGCCGGCATTGGCAAGTCCAAGCACCTGTGCGCCGGAACTTTGTGCTTGAAGCAGAAAGGATGAGAAGTCCGAAGTCGACAGCGGCACTCGTACGCTGCCCAAGGTTTTTCCGCCGTTCGCCTCCACAACCTTCGATGCCGCGGCCTGCAGTTGACTGCCGAAGGAGTAGTCGGCCGTCAGATAGAACCAGGTCTTGCCACCGCTGTTGGCGATTGCGGAAGCCGTGCCATTGGCAAGTGCGGTCGTATTGAAGACGTATTGAACGGTGTAGGCGGTGCACTCCTCATTAACCAAGGACGCGCCGGCGGACGCAATCACAAAATAGGGCACTTTCTTAGCCGCAATGACTTTGGCTGTCGCGACGGCAACGCTGGTGTTCGCTCCGCCCAGCAGCATGTTGAGGCCGCGCTGGTCGGTCCATTCTCGGGCCTTCGAGGCGCCGATATCGGCCTTGTTCTGGTGGTCAGCCGAGAGAAGTGTAATTTTTCGGCCGAGCACGGTGCCGCCGAAGTCGGCGATCGCCATTTTAGCGGCCTCGATACCGCCTACCCCACCCTCGTCCGAATACACGCCTGTCAGGTCGTCGATCGTGCCGATGACGACGTCAGAGGCGGCGCGGGCGAGTGAGGTGCTTGCAATCGCCGCTGCCACGAATACCCCTACCATGGTGAGCTTCATGCGGTGATTCCCAGCTTTTGGACGATCAATTCAGCGGTCATCAAGTCCAAGTGCGCCCCGCCCGCGTTCTTAAAGAAAGTGATGTCGAAATCTGCTCTGCGGCCGGCCACGCGTCCGGCGACAAGGTCGTATAGATCGCCAAGCACATCGGATTCACGCAACGCACCACTGGCGATGGGTTGCAGAATGTCGCCGACGCCGTCGAACGCGGACTCGCGACGATCAACAAAGACGAGCGATCGGCGCGCAGCCTCATCGTCGGCCTCACGGGTATCGGGCGTGAATCCGCCGACAAGGTCAAGATGGGCTCCTGACTTCAAGTTAGCGCCCAAAACCAGGGGCTGATGAGATCGCGTGCAGGTACTTATGATGTCCGCCTGCCGGGTGGCGGCTGCCAAATCCTCAGTCCACTCGGACTCAATTCCTTCATCGCGCAACCGTGTCACCAATAGTGCCGCGCGTTTCGCGCTGCGGTTCCAAACCACTACGCGCTGAAGTGACGGCCTGGCGATCCTGTGCGCGCGAATCAAGTGAATCGCCATTTCACCGGCGCCGACTACGAGAAGGGTTTTAGGCTCCGGCGGCGCGAGCATCTTGGCTCCCAAGGCGGAATCCGCTGCGGTTCGCCAGTGGGTGATCTCGGTGCCATCGAGGACGGCGAGGGGCCGGCCGTTGCTCCCGTCGAACAAGATACAAATGGCTTGGACTGCAGGCAGCGAACCGGCGGCGAGGTTTGCCGGAAAGCTCGTGACGAGTTTGCTGGCCATGTATCTGCCGCTGTCGACGGCGTGGCGCACAAAGTACCGCCCGTTCTTGCTGCCGAGCAAGCCGTCCTGTATTTCGATTTTCGGCCGGCGATGTCCAGCCTGCAGAGCTGCGATCAGCATCGGAAAGGTCAGCAGACCCCTTATTTCTTCCGCACCTATGAATCGCGGCGTCTGCATTGGAACCTGCCTATTCGCCCTCGATGATAACTGCGGTTCTACGTGCCGACCTCTTGCTGATGCTCATGATTTGTTGATATTCGAGGGAGTCGAGGCACCGATTTGCGGTTTCGACATCTGGAAACCTCACCAGCACCAATCTGCTAGGGGACCACAGATCCGTCTCTCGTAAGGTCATTCGCCCGCCTCGGGCCAAATATTCACCCCCGAACTTTTCAATCAAGGGTCTGGCCTTCACTTTGTATTGCTCATACAAATCGGGGTCATTAAGTAAGGTGTCGACGATGAGATAGGCTGCCATGCGCGGCTCCAAGTAGTTGGATGCTCGAATTGCCTAGCCTAGCGCAAACAGTTTTAGTCGGTTGGTTGAGAATGGTTGAGGGTGCCCCCACCCTAGCCTGCATGACCCCCTATTCCGTCCTTGATCTCTCGCCCATCACACAGGGAAGCGATGCGGCCCACTCCTTTAGGAACACGCTCGATCTGGCGCGCCACGCGGAGCGTTGGGGCTATCGGCGCTTTTGGCTGGCGGAGCATCACGGGATGCCGGGAATCGCGAGCGCGGCAACCGCCGTGCTGATTGGCCATGTTGCCGCGGGTACCTCCTCGATTCGCGTCGGCGCCGGCGGCATCATGCTGCCGAACCATTCCCCGCTGGTTATTGCTGAGCAATTCGGCACCCTTGAATCACTCTATCCCGGGCGCATCGATTTGGGCCTGGGACGAGCGCCCGGCTCCGACCAGCGTACTGCGCAGGCACTGCGCCGCAATTTGTCCTCAGACCCCGATGAGTTTCCGCGCGATGTTCAGGAGCTCGCCGATTATTTCTCGGTTTCGCCCCGACAGGCAGTGCGCGCGGTGCCCGGAACGGGTCTGAACGTGCCACTGTGGATCTTGGGTTCGAGCCTGTTCGGTGCGCAGGTTGCCGCAGCATTTGGGCTTCCCTTTGCGTTCGCCTCGCATTTTGCGCCGGCGCAGATGATGGCGGCCATCGAGATGTATCGCAGTGGCTTTCGGCCCTCTCGGGATCTTGCCGAGCCGTACGTGATGTTGGGCTTCAACGTATTCGGTGCCGATTCAAGGGAACAAGCGAAATTCCTGGCGACCTCGATGCAGCAGGCATTCGTGAACCTACGCAGCGGGCGTCCCTCGCAGCTGCAGCCGCCCGCCGAAGGCTACGTCGAGGGTCTCGGACCACAGGAACGAGCTATCCTCGATCAGGTATTGTCGTGCGCTTCGATCGGCACACCCGAGACGGTGCGCGCCGATCTGCATGCTTTTATCAAGCAGACCGGCGCGAATGAGTTGATGATCACTTCTCAAATCTTCGATCACGCGGCGCGCCTGCGGTCCTTTGAGATCGCAGCCGAAGCCTTAACCTAGGTGCTGTAAGGGCTTGCGTTCATTCGATGGTTCGGCTACGGTCGAACTATGAAGGACGGTCCGAATATCGCGCGCATCGCGGCCCTGATCGGCGATCGAGCGCGTGCGGACGCTCTGACGGCGCTAATGACGGACCGGGCGTTGACGGCAACTGAATTGGCGGCGAACGCCGGCGTCACCAAACAAACGATGAGTGCACACTTGTCAAAGCTGCTCGATGCCGGTTTGGTCGCTGTCGAGCCGCAGGGGCGGCACCGGTACTTCCGGTTGAGTAACGAGGACGTCGCCCGGTTGCTGGAATCGCTCATGGGAGTGGCGTATCGCACCGGGGCGGTGCGGCTGGTTTCGAGTCCGCGCGATCCTGCCTTGCGAAGGGCGCGGCGCTGTTATGGGCATCTCGCCGGTGAGCTGGGCGTTATGGTCTATGAGGCGCTCTTGAGGCAAGGCGTGCTGGAAATTTCTAAGCGGGCGTTGCAGCTGAGTGAAACCGGCGCCGGGTGGTTCGCGCGGATGGGGCTCGACACGGCAGCACTCGCGCAGCAGCATCGCGCGTTTTGCCGGCCCTGTATGGACTGGAGTGAGCGGCGGCATCATCTGGCCGGGGCCCTGGGCACCGCGATGTTGTCGCGATTCTGTGAACTCAACTGGGTGTCACGCAGCACGAAATCCCGGGTGATTCGGATAACGCCGCTCGGTGAGCGCAACATTCAAGCGATTTTTTCTCAGCCGGCCGGTAAGACGAAGTAGAATACGGCATGGCGAAAGAACAGGAAGCCGTTGACAACCTTTTGGACGCGCTGGTGTGGATGCGGCGCAAGGCCAAAAAGCGCGAGCCGGTCGACGCTCTCATCGATGAACTGGTGAAGATGCGGCGCAAGGCAAAGAAGAAGGTCGCCAAAAAGAAGACCCCCAAGAAGCGTAAGAGGCAGCCCGCCAAGCGGTGATCAATAATTCGTCAGTTCAACATAAGCGGCTGAATGAAGGTAACGTTTTGATCACGGCGAACGGGTTATGCACAGGGTTATCCCCTGCGAATGTGAATAAATTGGATAAGTCGCGGCCGCTGATATCTGTCCACTGATTGCTTTAGGTAGTCGTGCGCGAGTGGCAGGAGGCGTTGCGTATCAGCTCCAGGGCAGTCTTTGCAACCGCTTCCTGGCCGTCGTTGGTCAATATCGTGAACGCGAATGGTGTGCCGTCGATTTTAATCATGCCCTGGGTGAGGTACTTCCATTCACCCGGCTTTGGCGCGCGATCGGTCGCAAAGAAGTAGAAGCCACGAGCGTCGGGGCCGGTCAAATCATGAATAGGAATCGTCATTTCAACCGATTTGGCCGACGCGTCGCGTGCAGCCGATGTCACGATTGCGCGCAGCTTGTTGTCGTCCGACAGTGCGGCACCCACCGGTGTGCCTGAGAGGGGTGTAATCAAGACGTTGAAGGATGCGCCGTCGCGGGGAGTCAACCAGGCACCCGCGGGCATGTCCTTCAGCGGCGAGTCAAATTTCTGGTTCCAAGCGGCCGGGATCGTCAACCAAAGTTCGTCGCCTCCGGGCAGAACAATGTGACTCGAAGCTGCTAATACCGATAGCGGCCATAAGGCGAGGAGAACGAGCGCGTGCCAGCCGTAAGTCCGAATCGTCATTTGTTGCTCCTTGCTATGGGTCACGCGGCCTTGAGTGAGGTCACACCGTTGCCATGCATCATGCGTGGGTGGCTGGAATCCGCCTAGGGTGGCGCGGCTTTTTTGACGAGTCGGTCACGATTTGTGAAACTTAGGCATCATGGCAAAGCACCGAATCTATGCAACGAGCTTCGCAAGTGTCTACCCCCTCTACGTTGCCAAAGCAGAGAAGAAAGGACGCACGAAAGCGGAAGTCGACGAGATTGTTCTTTGGTTAACCGGATACAGCCAGAAAAAGTTCGAAGCCCAGCTCGAGACCCGGAAAGACTTCGAAGCCTTCTTTGCGGAAGCGCCTCACTTAAATCCCTCGCGATCTTTGATAAAGGGTGTGATATGCGGTGTCCGGGTGGAAGAGATCACGGAACCAACAATGCGGGAAATTCGCTATCTGGATAAGCTGATCGATGAGTTGGCGAAGGGCAAAGCAATGGAGAAGATCTTCCGGAAGTAGTTTTCTCCAATTTCGGTGAGCCAGGTTAAAGGCGGTCGAGATCGAAGGTGAAGTACACCATCGACTGTGCGACGCCGCCGGCTGACGCATACAGCTGCCGCGCCGCGGTGTTGGATTCTTCGGTACCGAGCCACGCTTCCTTGCAGCCGAGCTCGCGCCCGCGGGAAAAAAGGGCGGCGATCAGTTGCTTGCCAATGCCGCGTTGTCGATAAGCCGGCGTGACGCCGATCTCATTCACCCACAACTCGGGTGGCTTGTCGGGATGCACGTAGTGCACCGCCGAGGCCATGCCGACCACTTGATTACCGAGCAGCGCCACGACAATGTGATGCCGGGGATCGTTCAGGAACTCAGCCGCCCAGCGCGGATCGATGTCCTCGTCAAACACATCCTCGGCCACGTTGCTCAAAACCGCAATGTCGCCCGGGCCCAGCAATCGGATGGTCGGTGTTTCATTCATGGCGAGTTCTCAGCGCTGCGGCGGAATGGAATACGTGCCCACGGCATGCGCAACCATTTCTTCGTTGCGGTCCGAGTATAAAGCGACTTCGCCAATAACCAAGATTCGTCCGACCTTGAGCAGCTTGCACACACCCACGATCGGATTGCGGGGCGTAGGCCTGCGCAGAAAATTGATGTTCAGGTTGGTGGTCACCGCCAGTGGAACGATGCCGATGGTGCCGAGTATGGCCACGTACAGCGCCACGTCGGCAACGGTCATGAGCAATGGGCCCGACACCGTGCCGCCAGGACGCAATTGCGCAGGGCCGACCGGATGGGAGACCGTCGCCGAACGCTCACCGACTTCCTCGACCACGCACTGGCTTTGCGGGAATTCGCGCGCCAGAAAATCGACAATGTCCGCCTTGGTCGGCATGCAGGTCCTCGCAATCACGTAGTCAGCCACAACAAAATAACTTATCTGGGCAGCGCCGTGTAGCCGCGCGGTTTCTTGGGCGGAAATGCCTTCAGCGTGCAGCGCTTCTTGCCGCACTTCGAACAGCGCATGCGCTTGGCCACGGCATCGAGCCGCGCATCCCAGCCGCAGAGGCGCCCCAACGTGAGCGGCTCCGCCTTGCGTTCATGGCCGCATTCCGCGCACTTCATCACCAATGTGTATTGGCCGAATTCATCGCTCAATTTATCGACATGAAATCCGGCGGCCATTCGTTATTGTTAAGCGCGTCGCGTCCTACGTCCATCCAGTACTCGGAGGCCGACGGTACTGTACAATCATGACTCAAATCCGCGTCAGTTCCCGGCGAGGGAGTCATACCTATGATCAAGCATCGGCACATTGCGCTATCTCTCGTTGCGCTGCTCATGGCGAGCTGCAACGGTACTTCCGACTGCATGCAATGCGGCCCAAAAACGGCCAATCTCGAAGGAACGGTGAGCGGGCTCGTGGGCTACCGACTGCAACTGCAAAACGGCTCGACCCCCTTGAACGCGTCGCTCAACGGCACCGGTGCGAATGGCAACGGAGTTCTATTCGGCACGGCGAGTTTCAATACGCCCTACAACATCACCGTGCGCGCGCAACCGACCAACCCGTCGCAAACCTGCGCGGTCGCGAACGGCACAGGAAACACCGGCAACGCCGATGTCACCAACATCGCCGTGACCTGCACGACCAATCCGCCGCGATTCGTGTACGTGGCGAATCGCGGCGCGGGCAATGTCTCCGCGTTTTCGCTGAATGCGGCGAGCGGCGTGTTGACGCCGATTTCCGGCTCGCCGTTTGCAACGGGCGGCAACCCCGTGGCGGTGGCGGTGGACCCCACCGGCGCCTACGCCTATGTTGTCAATCAACTGAGCGGCACGATTGCCGGTTTCACGATCAATCGCACCAACGGCGCACTGGTGGCGGTCAGCGGATCGCCTTTCGGCACGCCAGCCAATCCGACCGCGGCGGCGATCGACCCGACCGGTTCCTTTGTTTTCGTGACGAGCGGCGGCGGTACGGTGTCGGTGTACACGATTACGCCCGCTACTGGGGTCTTGGTGCCGCTGGCTGGATCGCTGATCGCGACGGGTCCTTCCGCGGCCGCCGTCGTCGTCGATCCGCTTGGTCAGTCGGCCTATGTTGCGAATGCGGCGAACGGAACCTTTGCGGCGCTCACCATCGATACCACGGGCCTGTTGAGCGTCGATATGGGATCGCCCTTCGCCGCCGGAGCCGACCCGCGCGCCCTGGCGCTGAACCCAAGCGGCCACGTACTGTATGTCGCCAATTCCGCCGCGAATACGTTATCCGCCCTAGGCGGTCTGCCCGTCAGCGCGAGCGTTTCGGTTGCGCCCATCAGCGGATCGCCGTATGCGGTCGGAATCACCCCGACTTCGATCGCGGTCGAGCCCGTGGATAATTTCCTGTATGTCGCCAATAAGGGCTCGAACGATGTCTCGGGGTTCAAGCTGAGCGCGAGTGACGGAACGCTCACGGCGCTGGCGGCATCGCCTTTCGCCGCCGGCTTGTTGCCCTCCGCAGTGGCCGTCGACCCCACCGGAAAATTCGTCTACGTCGCAAACTCCGGCGCCAGCACGTTATCGGCGTATGCAATTGACCCGGCCAGCGGCGCGCTCTCCGCGTTGGTCGGCTCGCCCTTCTCCACCGGATTGCAGCCCTCCGCCATCGCAATCAGCGATTAGCCATCGCGATTGGCGATTGGCAAATAATCGCCGCGCCGAGCTTGTCACCAAAAAAGAACTTGCGGTGGACCTGATGTTACAGGTACTTTGTACTGCAAAGTATGATCACTCATCCATCATTGCGCGCTTCAATGCGCGTCGGCCTGCTGTTGTTCGTGCTGCTGAGTGTTTCGTTCCCGGTCATGGCGGGCGGCGGATTTTTGGGGATTGATCATGAACTCAGCCTCGATCAGCGTGGAGTCTGGGCGCGAAAGTATCAAACAGGGCTGGAATTCGGCGTGCTGGCAACTGAAATTGGCGGCGCCCTGTGGTTGGGAAATGACGATGAACTCGGCCACACGTTGTGGCAGGCGGTCGATTCAACCGCCGTATCCTCGTTGGCGGCGGAAGCGCTCAAGCTGAGTTTCAGCCGCGCTCGGCCCAACCAGGGCAACAATCCCAACCAATGGTTCAAGGGACGCTGTTGCGACAGCTTCCCCAGCGGCGAGGTCACGCTGCAAGCGAGCTTCGTCACGCCCTTCATCGCCAACTATGCGCGCGACAATCCCTGGGTGTGGTCGCTGGAGCTGCTGCCGGCCTACGATGCCATCGCGCGCTTGAAGAGCCAGGAGCATTGGCAAACGGACGTCATAGCCGGCTGGGTGCTCGGCACGGCGGCGGGCTACTGGGCCACCACTCGGAACACGCCGCTGTCGGTGCAGATTCTGCCGGGCGGTCTGTCAGTGGGTTATTACAAGCGCTTCTGATTGAATTGCGGGTGCGCGAGCACGGCCTCGCGCCAGGTGTCATCGTGTTCGAGGTTACCCAAGGGGGCCTGGGTTTCACTGCGCTGCCACTTGGCCAGCCAATCGAGTCCCAACAGTTCATGACCATGCGCGGCGGCGGCCGCGCCCGGCGTCAAGGCGATGGTTGTCTCTGCCTTGGGACCCGTGCCGCGGCCCTTGGCAACGTAGAAGCCGGCTGCGAGCATCGCGGCGCGCACGCGGGTGGAATAGGTATAGGTAAACAACTCGGCCGGCTTTTCTGCGCAGGCCTTCGCCAGGTCGCGAAAGGCGTTCAAGGTCCACATGGCGCCGTCCGTCTTGTACGAAAAGGGGTCAAAGAAAATGATGTCCGGCGGCGGTGCGTCGAATTGGCGCTGCGCGAAGTCGCCGGCCAAGAGCCGCCATTCGATGGCAGCCGTGGGGCTCTGCCATCGGCTCTCGGCCAACAAGGCCTGCGGCGCGGCGTGCCGCAAATGCTTGAAGCGGCCGGGGTGTTCGAGCGCGAGCTTGAGCGAATCCAAATCATTCTCGAAGCTGAACACTTTGATCGGCCGCGTGAGCGCAGGCACGGCCTGCTCCACTTCGCGTATGGCGGTCATCGCATTCGCCGCGGCACCCAATCCTACATCCCACAGCACCAGCGGCTCGTCGGCGCGCTCCCGGAGACGTTCGATCAGGCGTGACTGCTCCACGTACAGGGAACGCGCCTCGTGCGCAGGATCGCCGCCGGGGTGCATGATTTCGCCGGAAGCGGTATCGCGGATATATCCGATGCCCTCCTTCACCAGCACTTCGTATCGGCCGCGTTTAAGGAGGCGCTCGCGCCGCACCGCCTTGGTCACATGACTCGGGGCTTTGCCATAGCTGTCGCGCGCATCGAGCACGTCGCGCTGCGCGCGATAGAAGGGCAGCCAGGTGCCGGCCAGAATGTGCTCGCGCATGGTGCGCATCAGCTGCATATAGAAATGAATGTTGTGCAGGCTCAGCAGCTGCCACCCCGTGGTTTCATGTACACGCTGCAGATGAAATAGGTAGGCGATCGAGTAGGTCCTGCAGGTATAGCAGAGGCAAGCGGGGTCGATGGGGCCTTCCATGCCGCGATAGGCGGCGCGCCGCAGGTCTCGTCTTCCCAAGCTGGTAAATGCCACGCCCTGCTTGGCGAGCGAGGTGGGCAGTATGCAATCGAACATGTCGACGCCGCGATGCACCGCTTCGAGCAAGTCGCGGGTGGTGCCCACGCCCATCAAGTAGCGCGGGCTCAGCGGCGGCAATAACTCGGCGACGATGGCGGTGCAGTCCTCGCGCTGTGCACTGCTCTCGCCAACCGCAAGGCCGCCGATCGCATAGCCGTCGAAGGGCATTTGCGCGATGGTATTGGCGCTTTCCACGCGCAGATCCGCGTAACTGGCGCCCTGCACGATGCCGAACAGGGCTTGGGTGGAGTCGCCGCGGGCGGCGAGGCTGCGCTGCGCCCAGCGGTGGGTCAGTTGCATGGCGCTGCGGGCCGCGTCGCGATCCACGGTCGAGGGCACGCATTGATCCAGCGCCATCATGATGTCCGCGCCGATGGACCGCTGCGCCTCGATGCTGCGCTCGGGGCTCAATCGAACGAGCGTGTTGTCGACATAGCTCGTGAACTCGGCGTATTCCTCGCACAGCGTGCGGCTGCCGGGCAGGGAAAAGATTTGGTAGCCGCCGGAATCGGTCAACACCGAGCGCGGCCAGTTCATGAATCCATGAATGCCGCCGAACTTTTCGAACATCTCAGTGCCGGGCCGCAACATGAGATGGTAGGTATTGGCGAGCAGCACCTGCGCGCCGCTGTCGAGCAGATCCTCGCGGCGTTGAGAGCGCACGGCGGCGTGCGTTCCCACCGGCATGAAGGTGGGCGTCAGCACTTCGTTGTGCCGGGTGGTGAAGCGTGCGGCGCGGGCGCTCGAGCCTAAGACCGTGGCCTCGAGCGTGAACTGCAGCCGCCCTGTGGCGGCGTCCGTCACTTTACGGCGAGCTTCGCGGATTCGACCACGCTTTTGACATGCTCGAATTCGGGGCGCGTGGACTGTGCTCCGCTATTGGTGAACTGCAGCAGCTTCGCGTAATAGGTCTGTGCCTGACTTAAGTCGCCGGCCGCCTCGGCGGCCCTGCCCGCATTGAACAGTCCGTTGAAGCGATTCGGGCTCAAAGTGAGCGCTTTCTGGTACTCAGCCAACGCCTCTTGCGGGCGGCCTAGGTCCAACAAAATATCCGCGAGCATTTCGCGCGCCGGAATGTCAACCTCGCCCTGGCCGACTTTATCCTGGAGGTCCGCGGCTTCCTGCATGTGCTTCAGCGCATCGGCGGTGTTGCTTTCCGCGAACGCGATCCAAGCCAGCATCTCGCCCCGTTCGATGCGCGCCCCTGTCGAGTCCGCGAAGTAGGCATGCCGGCCTTTTTTGATCTGTGCCATCAACACGTCGTAGTCGGCGAGATTCGCGCGCGCTCGCTGCGCGTCGTGCATATGTGCCGCGGCCACGGTGCGCGCCCAATAGGTCAGTGTCTGACTTTCCGGCGGTGCGCCGGCAACGGTGGGCAGTGCGGCGGCCGTCTTCCAGTCGCGCAACTCCAAATGGTAGAAAAGCGGCAGCTTGGTGCGAAAGTAGGGAAACATGCCGGTCATGTAGTTCTCGCCCATGTCCGGCATGGTTTCGAAGTGCGCAATCGCGGCCGCCGACTCATCGAGCACCGCCTTGGCACGGGCTTCCTGGCCGCTCTGCAGGTAGGCGTACACCAGGAAATCATCCGAGTGAAACTGATCCATGGCGCCGCTTTGCTTTCTGTGCTCGGCGGCATGCGATGCCGCCACTGAACCCACATTTGCATCGATGTCGTCCTGCCACATGCCGAGGCGGGCAAAGATATGGGCCGGCATGTGGACCGCGTGCGGCGCCGAGGCGGCAATCTCGCCGTAGTGCTTCGCCGCCGCCAATCCGTCCTGCGCCATCGAGGGCGTGTCGCAGGCGTGAATGATGTAGTGCACCACGCCGGGATGGTCTGGATACTTCGCGAACAGCGGCGTGAGCACCGCCATGGCCCTGTGATTCAGCGTCAAGCTGTCGTCGTCGGGCGCCTGCGAGGCCAGCAACGCCAAGGCGTAAAAGGCGCCTGCATCCGTGTCCGCGGGATTGTGGACATACAGCGCGCCCATGGCCGCGGCATACGCCTCGACGCGCGCCTGGTATTCACGGCCGGGTCGATAGAACTCGCTCAATGCGGCCACGTACTCGCGTTCGCGCGCGTTCTTGGCAGGATGCGCCTGCGCGGCTTTCATTTCCCGCCAGCCGCGCGCGAGCCGCGCATCGTCGGGCCGATCCCAAATTTGGTGATAAATACTCATCGCTATGCCCCAGTGCGCCATGGCGCAATGAGGATCCGACTTCGCGATTTGTTGGAATTGATGCTCGGCCTCCTGGTACCAGAAGTCGTGCAGCAGCGCCACGCCGCGCACGACGTTGGCCTGCACGGCGGGGGCGCAGGAAACGGGGAACGACACGATCCCCAGTTGCTCGGTGGCAGCGAATGCCGCCGCCGGGAGCGCCAGAACAGAAACCAGCCACAAAGAGAGTGTTTTCATAATGATGGATTGTAAGACATGCGGGGCGTACCGGCCCACATCACGTAGGGGCTCTTGATGTCGGGGTCTGCATTGACGGCTCCAACCGGCTTCAACTACGCTTCGCCCGATCCAGCGTCAAGAGCATCCGCATGGATTTTTGAGCGACAGCGATCGGAAGGTCGTGGCGCAATCGCGGCGGGGGTCAAAGCAGGCGATATTGAGGCGGCCCTTTCGCCGGAACCAGAATGGCAAGATCCGGTCCAATCTCGCGTAATCCGAAAAACAAGGGATGCAGTGCGGGGAGACGTTCAATCAGGAAGATGGCGCGTCGCTGTTTTTGTTGCGGTGGTTGGACTGCACTTTGTCGTTGGATTGCTCCTGTTTGCCGCCGGCACCGTTCGAATTTCACGTTTGCGCGCCGATGCCCCTCTTTCACTTCTGACACTCCCTCAAGAAAACCCTCCGCAGGTCCCCTCTGTATCGCCGGCATCAATCCACTATCGGAAAAGACAGGGCGCCTCACGTGATATCGATCGGCTACCGAACGTTGCGGAACCCGAGCCCAGCAATGCCATCACTGTGCCGTTTGACTTGGGCACCGATGCGGATGCCGCCGCGCGGCGGCAAGCGGACAAAGAGGAGAATGAAAAACGCTGGAGAAATCTTGCCGGCCCGTCGGAATCGCAGGTCGAGTGGTGGAAAAATAACGCCCCGCTCTCTCGCGATTATCGTGTATCAGGCGACAGCGAACACGCGGAGGGAGGAGAGCTGATCACATGGGTGGATGCCAAATGCTATTACACGACGCACGGCATTACGACGTTTGGAATGCCGGAGACCAAGAAGGTCTGCAAAGACCCGTTTAAGCCCAAAACGGATCTCTTCAAAGACATGCGCAAGAACCTGGATCAGAGCGCGAAGGGGCGCGCGCCGTGAATCAAATCATTCGATCAGCGCTTTGACCCGCGCGGCGAGCCAATCCGACATGAATTGCGATCCGCGTCCGGTGGGGTGCCCCGGCGTGACGATGCTTTTAAATTTAGAGTTAGTCCCGGGCTCCGGGTTGGCAACCGTGCCGCGCCCGTTGACAATCTTCAAGCCCCCCAGGCCATTTGAATAGGTATCAATGAACGGTACCTTGCCGGCGATCTTGGGCAAGTACGCGGCTGCGGCGGCGAGCGCCGCATTGCGTGAGATATCCGTCGTACCGACGATGCTCGTCTGAACGTTGCAGTCGCCGAATACGCCGGTAAATATCGGCATGGCAGTCGGAAACCTTGCGACGATTTGCTGCGCTACATAGGTCGCTGCAGCCTGAACTTGCACATCGCTGAATCGGGAGTCATTCCCTGATCCAGGCACCAACAAATAAAACGGCTGCGCATTGCCGCCTGAATCGGTGGGCACATTCGGCGCTACGTCGCCCAAATAGCGACCCAAAATCGACAGGGTGCCGCCTGTGAGGTTGCCCGTGTTGAGGCTCAGGGTTGCGCCGGACACGCCGTGACCCACAATGATGAGCGGTGTCGAAAAATCGCCGCGCGCCACTGCGAAGGACCCCTCGGCCGCGACCACGTTGGATAGCAAATTGAGTGCGCTCTGAATGGCGGCAGGGCCCGCATTGAACGCGAGTGCCGCACAAGTCGCGGTGACGCCGCCGAGGGTGACTTCAATTGTATAAGTGCCGCCTGTAGCAGTGCGAAGCACACGCCAGGATTCGGCCGGCGGAGCGATTCGGTCCGGAAAGCTGAGCCGGTTTTGCGTCGTAGCGATATATCCCGTGCCTCCCTCTCCGAGATTGGTGGGCAGCCAGCCCATGCTCAAGGCAAACGTGTTGATGAGTCTCGGAATGCTTATGGGTGCAGCTTCGCCGTCCCAAAAGCTGTCCCCTACCACGAGTAGCGGAGTTTCCGACCACGGCGGCGCAGGCGCAATGGGTCCATCGGAAGCGACGCCGGCAAAAATTCCCTGCTCAACCGTTATTTTTCGCCGGCCGGATTGAGCCCAATTCAAATGAATGTATTTTACGGAACCCGTACTGCCGTCAAGAACAAACGGCTGCGTTCCATCCTGAAGAACATATTGCGTCGTATTGTCCGGAACTATCGTCCATGGCGATGCAACGGCGGCGTCAAAGCTCGCAGCGTCATAAGCGGTGATTCGGCGCGTCTCATTGAGAACTCCCGTTCCTCCGATTATCCGCACGACGTATTCGTTGTAATAACCGGAAACGTTCGATGAGGCAGCGGACAATGTTATGCCGCTGATCGAGCCGCCCTGCGCCGTTCCCGAAGCCAAGGCTCCCGCGTATCGAGCCGCGAATGCATCGTTGATGTAAAGCGTCACGGTGTCGCTGAAGCCGTACTGGATCAGATCCAGTTCTTTTCCGGTGTGGTAGAACGTGGCGTAAACCTTTCCCGGCGAGAAGGTGTCTGATACTGAAGTGTCAGCGCTCACCATTTTTTGCCGGGGAAACGCCGGCCCCAGCTGCGTTACCAAAGCGCTCGCGGCGCCGGTGTATGAAAACAGCGAATTTGCCGCGGACACATCGGTCAAATAGGCATCGTAGGTCGCCAGCCCCGCCGCTTGCGTATCGCTGAAAGTAACCGCCGGCATGACACCTGACGGTAGTGAAGCGGATGGCTGTGCGCCGGTCGAGGGTGACGGTGAGGCGTTCGGCGATGAGCCCCCTCCGCATCCGAACAGCGGCGCGGCAGTCGCGCACAGACCAAAGGCGATCAAGAGTTCTCTGCGAGCCATGCTCGACTCGCTCATTTCATCGGACTGCGCCGCGAGAGACTCCCTCATGCGTCCAAGCCTTTTATCTGTCGATTCCTGTCCGATCTTGAATACCTCTGTGTGTTTCCCTGATGGCGAAGAGTCTGCGCCGAGCGCGGTCGTGGGTCAAAAGCCAGGCGCTCGGCTTAACGCGGTTGGGGGTTTAACGACCGGCTGCCGATTATGCATCCAGAACTCCCGCAGTTACCAGGTTTCTGCGTCGATGCCGTCCCGCGGACGCAAAATCACAGCTGCGCCAGGGTCCTTCGGTCCTGTTCGCCCTGGAAATATTTTGCCAGGGCGGCTGCAAACAATTTGTCGCCAGTCTGCGACTGGTCGAATAGAGTCATGGAGGAGTGAAATTTTAGATGGTCGGGGTAGCCGAAGATCTCTTCGATCGAGCGGCCGTTTACGGCGTTGACGAGCTGGGTGCATTCACGGAGTCTGAAGCCGAGTAGTGGGTGGTCAAGATACGACTTGGCTTCGTCGAGATCTTGGATCGCGTATTTTTGTGCGGTGGGACTTGAGCCCAGGCCTTTGATCTGGGGGAAAATGAACCACATCCAGTGGGTCTCTTTTTGGCCGGCCAGCAGTTCATCGCGCACCTGGCCGTAGATGGGATGCTGCGCGTCGATAAAGCGTTGCAAGTCGTGGGGATCGGCAGGCGCCATCGCGCAATACTATTGCACAACCGGAAGCAAGCATGTACGGCAGCTTGAGCCCGCGCTCAGCTAGAATGCCCGAGCGCCACGTGGAGGTAATTTCATGATCAGCCGCTTGTCCGTCCTTTTTTTCCTCCTTGCCTTGGGTGCTCTGCGCTGCGCGGCTGATGAGGCGCCCGCCTACGGCGCGGAGCTCGAGGGGTTTGAGTACCCTTATCCGGTCGCGCAATTCGAATTCTCCTCCCAGCGCGAGCCCTTGCACATGGCCTACTTGGACGTGCGGCCAAAGAAATCCAACGGGCGCACCGCCGTGCTTTTGCATGGCAAGAATTTTTGCGCCGCGACATGGCGTACGACGATCGACGCATTGGCGGCAGCCGGCTATCGGGTGATCGCGCCCGATCAGATCGGCTTTTGCAAGTCGACCAAGCCGGCACGCTATCAGTACTCCTTTCAACAGCTCGCACTCAACACGCATGCACTGCTCGGCTCGCTCGGGATCCACAACGCCGCGCTCATCGCGCATTCCACCGGGGGAATGCTGGCGATCCGCTACGCCCTGATGTATCCCAAGGAGACTGATCAACTGGTGCTGGTGGATCCGATCGGCTTGGAGGACTGGCGCGCGAAGGGCGTGCCGCCCATTTCGGTCGATGAGTGGTATGCACGCGAGCTGAAAACCACGGATGATGGCATTCGTCGCTATGAGCAGGCGACGTACTACGCCGGTCATTGGGATCCCGGCTATGAGATTTGGGTACAGATGCTGGCAGGCTTGAACCGCGGGCCGGGCAAGGAGTTGGTCGCGTGGAACTCGGCGCTGCTCTACGACATGATTTTAACGCAACCCGTGTTTTATGAGCTCGAGCAAATCGCGGTGCCGACCTTCCTCATCGTCGGCGACAAGGACAACACCGCCATCGGCAAAGACTTCGCGCCGCCGGAGGCGCGTGCAGCCTTGGGCGATTATCCAAATCTGGCCAAGCGCGCGATCGAGCGAATACGCGGGGGCAAGCTGTTGGAGTTTCCCGAGCTTGGACACGCGCCGCAGATCCAAGACCCGGCGGCATTTCATCAGGCTCTACTTTCCTGGCTATCACAGTATAGTAGCGGCCCACGACGGACCCAGTAACACCCCAAGGATTCCCCATATGATCGATTTGGCCAAGGCCACTGCAATCGTTGACAAGGCGTTGTCGCATGGACGAACGCTGGGACTGCCGCCGCTCACGGTTGCTGTTTTGGATGCCGGCGGCTGCCTGGTTTCGTTCAAGCGCGAGGATGGCTCCAGTCTGCTGCGTCCCGAGATTGCACAGGCCAAAGCCTACGGTGCCCTGGGCATGGGAATCGGAAGCCGAGCCATCGCGCAGCGCGCCTCGGTGGCGCCCGCCTTCGTCTCGGCGGTGAATGCGCTCGCCGGCGGCCGCCTCATTCCGGTGCCGGGCGGCGTGCTGATTCGATCCGCCAAGGCGATCATCGGCGCGGTGGGAATCACAGGCGCCAGCTCGGATCAGGACGAGGCTTGCGCGGTCGCCGGCATCGAGGCGGCTGGATTCATCGCCGACACCGGCGCCGACCCTGCTGCAAAGTAAGGACGCTGATTCATGCACACCCCACACGCGCACCGCCCGCTCACCCTGCTGCTCTTGGCGCTGGCCCTGGGCGCATCCTACAGTTCGCGCGCGCAACAACATCTGCGTGATCGTGAGATCCATGATTCGGACACGCTCGCCTGGTGGCATACGACGGAGATCCTCTCCAACGACGCGATG
>DATHKV010000057.1:0-8217 GCA_035488895.1 Steroidobacteraceae bacterium | reverse complement strand
CTCGCGGCCGACAACGCGACCACGCAGCTGCTCGCCGACTTCGGCGTGGTGTTCCTGGTGTTCACCTTGGGGTTGGAGTTCTCGCTGCCGCGCCTGGTGGCCATGCGCTGGGAAGTGCTGGGAGTCGGCGGCGCACAGGTGTTGATCACGGCCGGCATCGTGGCGTCCGGCGCCATCCTGTTTTTGGGTATCGTACCGGCCGTTGCAGTGGTGATTGGCGGCGCCGTCGCCATGTCCTCCACCGCCATCATCATCGCGCAGTTGACCGAACAGTCCGAGAACAACCGCACTCACGGCCGGATTGCCGTGGCAATCTGCCTGTTTCAGGACTTGAGCTTTCCGCTGCTGCTCGCGTTGTTGTCGGCCTTGAGCGGCAGCGCCGTCGACGCCACGCACATTTTGAGCGCCATCGGCATCGCGGCCATCAGCCTGCTCCTGGTGTTGGCCGCCGGCCGATGGCTGTTGCGGCCGCTGTTCCTGATGATCGCCTCGGTGCGATCCGCGGAGCTGTTCTCGCTGGCCGTGCTGCTCGCCGTGCTGGCATCGGCGTGGGCAACTCATGCGGTGGGCCTGTCGCTGGCGCTCGGCGCGTTTCTCGCCGGGATGATGCTGGCGGAGACCGAATTCCGGCATCAGGTCGAAGCCACGATCCGCTCCTACCGCGAAATTCTCCTCGGTTTGTTTTTCATCACCGTCGGAATGATGCTCGACGTCGGATTGCTGCTCCGGGATCTGCCGCTGGTCACGGCAATACTTCTCGGCATGCTGCTGCTGAAGGCGGCAGTGGTTGCGGTCGCGGCAAAGCCCGCCACCCACAGCTGGTTCAAATCCCTGCGCACCGGCGTGATCGTTTCACAGGGCGGCGAATTCGGCTTCGCCCTGCTGATTCTCTTGCTGCGCAGGGAATTGCTCGACCCTGCCATCGTGCAGCCGCTGCTCGCGGCCACGGTCTTGAGCATGGTGCTGTCGCCGCTGATCATTCGTCACAACCGGCGCATCACCCGCGTCATCCTGCGGGAATCCGGAAACCCGCTCACGGAAGCCATGCGCCAGGAGCGCGTCACGCTGGCCGCCGCCGAGCGCGAGCACGTGGTGATCTGCGGGTTTGGCCGGGTCGGACAGAACATCGCGCGCGTACTGGAACAAGCCGGCTTTGAATACATCGCCCTCGACGTCGATCCCTATCGAATTCGGCTGGGACGCCAGGCCGGCGATCCCGTGGTGTACGGCGACGCCGGCGAGATCAAGGTGCTCGAGAACGTCGGCCTTGCGAACGCCAGCGTCGTGGTCATCACGTTTGCCAATCCCGATGTGGCGTTGCGCATCCTGCGCTCGGTGCGCGAGCTGCGCGCCGACGTGCCCATACTGGTGCGCACCCAGGACGATACCAAGCTCACGGAGCTGCAGGCCGCCGGCGCGACCGAAGTCGTGCCCGAGACGTTCGAAGCCAGCCTCATGCTGCTCTCGCACCTGCTGCTGCTGGTCAAGCTGCCGGTCGGACAGGTGCTTCGCACCGTGAACGACATCCGCAGCCATCGCTACAGCATGCTGCGGCAGTACTTCCGCGATCAGGAGGCGGAGCACTTGGATCAGAGCCATGCCTTCCGCGAAGAACTGCACAGCGTCATCCTGCCGCCCAATGCCTGGGCGGTCGGCCGCAGCATCACAGATCTCAAGGAGCGGGGGTCCCAGGCCACGGTAAACGCGGTGCGAAGGGACGGCATCGTCGGACGCGACCCCGGCGCGGACACCGTGTTCAAGGAGGGCGATGTGGTGGTCGTTTATGGCACGCCGGAGGCCGTCGAACACGCGGAAACGCTGCTTTTGATGGGTTAAACCGCGGCCTTTTGTCCTACACGGGCCCTTTGAAATACCCCTTTACAAGCCCTGCGGCCCATCGCATAGTATTCCCAGCTGTTTAAGGGCAAACCCACCGAAAGGTGGGGACGCAAAACTACCGGTCTAAGGGGCTTTCTAACGAAAGCCTGACGATAGCGGGGTCGCCAGTGAGTCTCCTGAAGCGCGTACGCGCAGCCAGAACCGCCCGGTTTTGTGCCCCCGACAGCAAGCGTTTTTACGGCTTAGCTCTTCCGGGGGGAAGCACATGGTAAATAAAGTCATTGATCCGCGAGGCGCGGATTCCTCAGGCATCTATCGGCGGCCACGGCTCGTGCTGCGCCTGAAACGATTCGAGGACCTGCCCAGTGTTCTCGAGAAAACCAAGAGTTATCCCACGCCCATCCGCATGGTCGGCGCCGATTACTCGCAAACCCGCTGCGTGGGCGGCGACGGCGGAACCACGGTCGACACCAGCAATCTCGATCGGGTCTTGGAATTCGGCGAGCACAGCGTGCGTGCCCAGGCGGGCGTGCGCGTCAGCGACCTGGTCAAGGCGCTGGCCGAGCGCGGGCAGGAGCTGCCGCTGACGCCGGAAATGGGCCGGATCTCCCTGGGCGCGGTGGCCGTGACCACCTTGCCGCAGGCGTCCTACGCCGACGGCATGGCGCAGCTTTCGTCCTGCGTCTCCGAAGTGAAAATGATCACGCCGCAGGGCAAGCAGATGAGCGTCTCGGATCGCGAGCGCGACCTCATGCGCGTGCTGCGCTCCAGTTTCGGCCTGTTAGGTGTCGTGCACGAGGTCGTGTTGCGCGTCCGGCCGCTGACGCCGGTCAAGATCGACTACGAAGTCATGACCTTGAAGGAATTCACCTCCCGCTACGCCGGGCTGGTCGAATCGCCCGGCGCGCTGCGGCTGCATGTCTCGCCCTTTCATGATCGGATCACGCTCGAGCGCCGGACGCTCGATGAATCCGCAGCCATCAGCCGTTCGGGAATCTGGCAGATCAAACAGTCCGTGATGCGCAATGTGCTGCCCGCTTTCGGCTCGACCGTCGGCAGCGTGCTGGCGGCGCCCGGACTGCGCAACGCGGTGCTGTCGGGCATGCATCGCGCACTGAGCGGCGGCACGCGCGGCGTCATGATGTATTCGCATGAATGGATGCGCGACATGCCGAAGGAGGCCTGGAAGGCGCGTCATACCTACAGCCTTTGGGCCTTTCCGCAAGCCGACTATCCGAAGCTGCTCGGCGCCTACTTCGCGTTCTGCAAGGCCTACTACAAGCAGAATCGATATCGCGGCAACGTCGTCAGCGGCGCGAGCCGCTTGCACCAGGATAAAGGGTCACTGTTCAGTGCAAGCTACTCCGGACCCATGTTCACCCTGGAACCCTCGTCCAGCGGCGAGCAGGGCTGGGATGACTTCCTCATCGACTTCAATGACTTCGCGATCGCGCACGGCGGCGTGCCGACCTTCAACCAGTCGCGTGCCCTGCAGCCGGAGCATGTGGCGAAAGCCTTCGGCGAGCGGGCCAAGCTGTTTCGCGCGCTGCGCCAGCGCACCGATCCGTTGAACCGGCTGCGCAACAGCTACTTTGCGTATCTCTTGGGCTGAGGAGTTTTAAAGGCCCGAAACGATCTTCGCCTTGATCGATTCGAATTCCGAATCGCTGATGAGTTTGGCTTCGAGCATCTCGCGCGCCTGGCGCAGCCGGCGCGTGGGCTCGGATTCCGAACCGGCCGCATCGGCGCCGCCGTACCCCGACTGGCCGCCGCTGATTTGCACGCCCCCCGATTTTGCGCGCAGCTCCTCGAGTTCGCGCACGCGGCGCTTCTCGCGCCACACCTGGTCGTGCTGCTGGCAGATGCGGTACATGGCCTGCGCTTGATCCTTGCGCAGGCCCTCGAAGCTCCACACGCGATCCACCTCGGCACCGATATTGAGATCCGAGCTGGTCTGCGCGACCAGGATCAGGTCCGCGGCGATGATTCCGGCGCTGATGCGCGCTTCCTTGAGATCCTGCCAGCGGATGTCGGCTGAATCGTAACCGCCGATCAGGCGCCGCTTCAGTGAAATGAAGCGTCCGCTGGTGGCGGCAATCAGCGCGCGCCGGTGCGTGAGCGCGTAGATGCGCCGCTGAGTGGCCCAGGCCTCCAGCGTCTCGCCGGTGGTGAGCAAGCCCTGCAGTGTTGCAAGGGCCGCGGACAATCCTGAATCATCGGCACCGGCAGTGGGGTCGTTCATGGCATCAGGCCTTGTCTTGCAAATGCGCCTCGAGGAACCACAGGTACTTGTCGACCTCGCGGGATATCTGGGTGAACAGATCCGCCGTGTCCGCATCCCCCAGCTCGTCGGTATCGGTGATCGCCTCGCGCAACGCTTTTCCGTACACCGACATCTGTGTCGACAGATAAAACAGGTGGTCCTTGCCGGCGGTGATGCTCAACGGGTAATTTTTCAGCTTGCTGCGCTTGGCCGCGACGGCGACGGTGCCCTCGGCGGTTCCGCCCAAGGCTGTGACGCGTTCCGCGATCTCGTCGATCTGTTCCAGCACGACATCCGAGATCTTGTCGAACAGCTCATGCAGGGCAATGAAATTGGGGCCCTTCACATTCCAGTGCGCCTGCTTGATCTGGCTCTGCAGGTCGATGGCGTAAGCCAGGCGATCGTTCAGGATGGCAACAACATTGCGGCGGATTTTTTCCGACAGGTCGATCTTCGTCTTGTACATGGGGGCCCCTTCGAGATTGCAAAAACCTTAAACTCTATTTTGCACTGCTTTGCCGGCGAATCCCAAGAAAGAAAGTGATGTCGGGAGCCGTATTGACTCCGGCATCCTCCGCGAATCCGAATTCGACGCGCCACCTTGCACTTAAGGAGCGCACCGCGCCGACGGTCAGCGCGAGGCTGGGGCCCAGGAATCGGATGTCGCTGTCGGCGACGCGTCCGCTCTGGCCGTCGAGCTGCGCACGCAGCGACCATTGCGAGCCCAAGGCGCGGGTGGCCGCAATGCGGGCGAAGACGGAAAGCCGATGCGCAGCACCGCCGAATATTTCATCGCCGAACGGCTGTGCCGCACCGAGTTCCGCTGCCAGCTGCCATTGCGGCCACCGCACTGCGTAATGCGCCCAAACAGCGGCGTCCCAGGCACCATCGCCGGTGAGCTTCGACACGGAACCCGTAGGCGCCTCAATTCCCGACCAGAAGGAGACGGTTCGATGCGCATCGTCGATCGGAAACCAGCCGAGTTCACCCGCGATGTCGCCGATGCTGGTTTGCGGCTGAGTGACATTGATGTCGCGCCGCCCGCCCGAATAGGAATAGACCAGTTCATTCTGCGGGTAGAAGGGCCGGTTCCCCGGATTGAATCCGAACCAGCGATGCCAGTGAGCGATGGCGGAATCGAGAAAGCCGCCGCCGTCATGAATCACGGGGACCGTGATGCGGTAGCGCCAGCTCTGATACAAGCCGTCTTCAAAGGAGAGGGTCAGGGTGTCGCTCTCGCCGTCGACGAGCGCATTCTCGTGCGGTCGGTTCTCCACATTGAGGGTATTGCTGATCGACAGGGTTGCCGCCATATTCACACCGTCGGTCAGGCGGCTGTCGCTCGGCAGCGGCAGATAAAAGGCGCGGATCAGGGGGTTTTCATCGCGCACCGGAAAAAACTCATCGGCGGTTGCCATGGCCGGCGCGGCAGCGAACAGAACCGCCGCGGCGAGCGGCGGAAAGAGCGGAGCGGCGCGACGCCATAAGCGGCGTCCCGCGCCCCGCATCAGGTCAGATCTCCGAGCGGCGCATCCGCAGCTGGATCGCGGCGACGATCAGCAGTATTCCCACCGCAACGCCTATCCATGTCTGCATGTTGCTGAAGAACCCGCCCGCGTCGATGAAATTCCACACGTTGGCCGGCGCGTGCCCATCGAAATTAACGTTGCCGCCATTCGTCCATCCTTTGTATGCCACCGCGGGCAGACCCGCCAATCGCCCGCTCAGCACATGCCCGATCACCCGCGTACCGAAGAATACGCGCTCGATGAGATAGAGCACCAGTGGCGGAAGGATGGACCACAGTATCACCGCGCGCTTGGCCCAGGCGGAGACCAGCAGCAGCCAGCCGGCAACCGGCAGATACCAAATCGCCGTGGTCACGATGACATACATCCACAGTATCTGGATCTGTCCCCATACGCCGGGCTGCCACAGGGCGCTGCCGATGGACGCCCTGGCGCGGATCGACAGGATGAACGCCGTGATCAGCGCTGTCACATCCGCGGCGACAAAGTACACCAGCGGGATCAGTACCATGCCCACCAGCAACTTGCTCAGCACCGTCTTTGCATCGGAAATCGGCAGCGACTTCCAGAACAGGATGCTGCGATCTTTGCGATCGGTATACAGGCAATCCAAAAGATACCAGCCCGCATACAGCGACATCACCAAATAAAACATTCCGCCAATCGCCACGAGAAAGATGCCGCTCGCCTCCTGGCTATGGTCTCCCGGGCTCAAGGTGGGAATGTCGACCCGGCCGAACAGCGCAGCGACGGTCAACAGACCGCCGAACACCGCGGGAATCAGCCAAATCGCCCGGTTCTCCCAGAATTCACGGCGAATGAGCCATAAGTCGGTATTCATGCTGCATCTCCCGAAAGCTTGGCCACGAACAGATCGGCGACGCTCGGTGTGTGCAGCTCGCCGAATGCCGAGAGCCTCGCGCTGTCGACATTCTCGAAGTACAACACCACCTTGCCGAGGATGTGGCGCTCGTAAAACGGTTTCTCTGCACGCGCCGCTTCGAGACGGTCCGCCGTCACCGCCACCGCGATAAAGCGCGTGGCAACATCCTCGAGCGAGGTGTCGAGCACGATGCGCCCCTTGTCGATGAAGACGATGTCCGTGAGCAAATTCTCGACTTCTTCGACCTGATGCGTGGTGATCAGGATGGTGCGCGTCTCGTCCATGTAGTCATTGACCAGCGCATCGTAAAAGGAGCGTCGCGCCAGAATGTCCAGCCCCAAGGTGGGCTCGTCCAGCACCAGGAGCTTGGCGTCGATCGCCATGGTCAGCGCCAGGTGCACCTGGGTTTTCATTCCCTTTGACAGTTCCCGCATCCGGCGCTTGCCGGTGATCTGCGTTTTCGCCAGGAAGGCCGTGGCGCGGTCGCGGCGGAATCGGGGATGAACGGCGGCCACGAAATCGATGGCCTGATCGACGCGCAGCCACGAGGGCAGTACGGCCACGTCGGCGATGAAACAGCACTCGTTCATGAGTTCAGTGCGGTCGCGAAACGGTTCACGGCCGAGTACGGTCAGATGACCTTCGTAATTCGTAAGGCCCAAAATGGCGCGCAGAGCGCTGGTCTTGCCGGCGCCATTGGGTCCGATGAGTCCGACGATGCGGCCTGCCTCGACCTTGAGGTTGGCGCGATCCAGCGCAACGTGGGCGCCGTACTTTTTCGTCAGATCTCGAGCTTCGATGAGCGGAGCCATAGTGAGTCTCATTCTTCCGTGGGCACGCTGCCGCGGGGCGGCGGTGCCGGGTGGGTGAGCGCCGGTGTTTGCGCGAATAATTCCTGCGACGAGAACCCAAGTCGGTTGATGACGGCGAGAATCTGCGGCCAGTCTTCCTTCAAGAAGCGCTCGCGCTCGCCCGCCAGGAGTAGCCGGCGGGCTCCATCGCTGACATACATGCCGCGGCCACGGCGTTTCTCGACCAGATTTTCATCGACCAGCTGCTGATAGCCTTTCAGCACGGTGAGCGGATTCAGCCGGTAGTCGGCAGCCACCGCCCTCACGGAGGGCAAAGGATCGCCCTCCTTCAGCGCGCCCTCGAGAATCAGGGCTACCATTCGATCGCGCAATTGGCGATAGATAGGTTGGTTGTCGTTCCAGTTCGGGTCCATTGCTCGCTCGATGTGCTTACCCCCGGTGTGAGGGATATGTAGCACGGTAATCTACCAGAGCGCTGAGCTTGCTAAGGCTCAGGCCACGTCGTTCGCTGAGGTCGCCGCAGTGCTCGCAAGTGCCGTCACCGCGGTGGGCTGCTGCAGCTGCGCGTTGAACAAGTAAGCGATGCCACCCATGATTACGCTGTTGAACATCAAAGCTAAGCCTAAGGCTGCCAGTTTGGTTGAGATTGAAGTGGTCATGATCGTCTCCTATCAAGTGTTCGGTCTTTCGGTCTCGTCACCTCAGTGTTTCGGTGACTTGGTGATATAGTAATATACAACACCACTACATGCAAGCACCCATAGCAAATATTTTTCGCGTCCAACTCATTGTTTTATAAACAATTACGAAAATGACCCAGAAATCTTTTGAAAATAGTTTCGCGTGGGTGGGTAGCTTTGCCCCTGAAGATGGCGCCACGTATGCTGTTGC
>DATHKV010000056.1:0-4908 GCA_035488895.1 Steroidobacteraceae bacterium | reverse complement strand
CCGGTCAGGCTGCTGGGGAAGGTGACGGTCGTCGGATCAACGAACGATTTGAAGCCGGCGATTTTGAGTTTCGTTAAGCGCATTGTTCACGCGGTGTCGTGGGCCACTTGTGGCGCGTAGTGTAAAGTAAACGTCACACAGGTAAACCCCTTACGGTGATCGCGCAATCTCTGCCATGACTGAACCCACCTCGAGCCTCGAAGTTTTTGCCAATCCCGCGCCCGAGCGGGACTACACCATCCACATGACGATTCCTGAGTTTAGCTGCCTGTGCCCCAAGACCGGCCAGCCCGACTTTGCCACTCTGGAGATCGACTACATTCCGAACGAGCGCTGCGTCGAATTGAAGTCCCTGAAGCTCTATATCTGGTCGTTCCGCAGCCGCGGCGCCTTCCATGAAGCGGTCACGAACGAGATATTGCGCGACCTGGTGACCGCCACGGCCCCTCGATACCTGCGGATTTCGGCCAAATTCAACGTGCGCGGCGGCATTTACACCACCGTCGTGGCAGAACATCGGGCGGCCGGCTGGGTGGCGGCCGCGCCGGTCGAATTGCCCTAGGGAATTTGCTGCACAATCATAGGGTTAAGTTCGCGAAATATGTTTTGCGCGCGGCCTGTACAGGCATGAATGCGTCGGTATAATCGCGCGCTCTTTCGTTAGGAGGCGGAAAACTAAAATGCCCTCGAAGAAACCCAATAAAGCGGCTAAGCGGCCAGGTAAGGCGACACCCAAAAAAGCGACTCATAAAGCAGCCGCTCCTAAAAAGGCGGCACGGCCGCCGACGAAAGCAAAGCCAATGGCCACATCAAAGGTAACAGTGAAACCGACCAAATCCGCACCCAAAACCGTGAGCGCGAAGCCCGCGCTGACAAAACCAGCGCACACCAAACCGGCTGCGCTGAAGCCCGTACCCATGCCGGCAGCTGCGCCGCCGGCGCGAGCCAGCAGCGAAAAGGTTGCCCCCATCAAGTTCGATACTCGCCCGCTGGTGATGCCGCGCATGCTGCAAAACGATGAAGACGGCGACGCCGAGGCGTCGGCATCAGCAAGCCTGCTGGCAGGCCCCCGCAACGTAAAACCGTACATCGCTCGCCGCGGCGAGCAGTACATGAACAAGGAACAGTTGGAGCACTTCGCCCGCATTCTGCAGAATTGGAAGCGAGACCTCATGGTTGAAGTCGATCGCACCGTGCTGCACATGAAGGATGAAGCAGCCAATTTTCCCGACCCAAACGACCGGGCCACCCAAGAGGAAGAGTTCAGCCTCGAGCTGCGCACCCGCGACCGCGAGCGCAAGTTGATTCGCAAGATCGACGAGGCGCTCAAGCGCATTGAAGACGGCTCGTATGGCTATTGCCTGGAAACCGGCGAGGAAATAGGCATTAAACGCTTGGAGGCTCGTCCCGTCGCGACCTTGTCGGTCGAAGCCCAGGAGCGGCGCGAACGCCGCGAAAAGCAGTACGGCGACCGCGACGACCGGTACCGATAGCCCGCGTTATGTCGGGCGGTTTGCGCCGACCCCGTCGGGCGACCTGCATTTAGGCTCTCTCTTCGCGGCGGCGGCCAGCTTCCTGGATGCGCGCGCCCACGAGGGACGCTGGCTGTTGCGGATCGAGGATCTCGATCGGCCCCGAGAAGTGGCCGGCTCGGCAGACGGCATTCTGCGCACCTTGGAGCGCTTCGGCTTTGAATGGGACGGACTGACGCGGCAATCCGAGCGCAGCCATCTCTATGCCGAGGCACTCAACCAGCTGCAAGCCCAACACCGCACCTTTGCGTGCACCTGCAGCCGCGCGCAACTCGAGGATGAGCTGCGCTACCCCGGTACTTGCCGCGATCGTCCGGCCGCGCCGGGAGTGCCGGCTGCGATCCGGCTGCGAGTCGATTCCCGCGAGATCCGGTTTACCGACCGCATCCAGGGCACCTACCGGCAGGAGGTCGCAACGGCCGTGGGCGACATCATCCTCAAGCGCCGCGATCAAATCGTTGCCTACGTGCTCGCGGTGGTGGTCGACGACGCCTTGCAGGGCGTAACCCATATCGTTCGCGGCGCCGATCTTTTGGACAACACGCCGCGTCAGCTCTACCTGCAGCAGCTGCTGGGATATGCCGAGCCGCTCTATGCCCACGTGCCGGTGCTGACCGAACCTGACGGTGCAAAACTGGCGAAGTCGCGGCGCAGTGTGGCGGCAGGCGCGGATTCTCCCCTGCCGCAGTTGCTCACCCTCTTTTCGTTGCTCGGTCTGGCCCCTCCCGCCTGGCTCGAGTCGGGACCAATCTCTGCAGCGTGGACTTGGGCGATCGGTCAATGGGGGGTCAATAAAGTACCCAGGCGTCTGCATTTGCGTGTAAGCGACTAATATCGCTGGAGAAAAATGCCGATTTGCCTTAGCGCTGCATTGCGCTATTCTTTGGGTGGTAATCTTTAAGTGGTCAGACGTGGACTGGCACGGACCGGCATCCTCCGGTGGTGCCAGCCAACACGAGCGAGGAGCCCCATGAGCGAACCGCGAGTGATTAAGAAATATCCGAATCGACGCCTCTATGACACGGTCGAAAGCCGCTACATCACCTTGGCTGATGTCCGGCGCCTGGTGGTCGAGAGGATCGATTTCGTTGTTGTCGACAAGAAAAACAGTGCCGACATTACGCGCAGCATCCTGCTTCAGGTCATTGCCGAGCAGGAGCATTTGGCTGAGCCGATCCTAAGCCAGGAATTTATGGTGAGCGTGATCCGCTCCTACGGCAGCACGCTGCAAGGCCAGGTGAGCCCGCACTTGGAACAGAGCCTGAAGCAGCTGATGAATCAGCAGCCGACGCCTCAGCTTCGAGAGCGCGTAAAGACCGTGGCCGGCGGAGAACCGCCGCGGCCGCGCGTTGCGTCGAACCTGGTGCGCGACGGTTAGCGACTGGGAGCCTGTCTCCTAACCGCACGCACCGACCGCGGCGATCGGGTCGCCGCGCCGAACTTACGCAGCGTCGACGTTGCGCATGGACAGCCGTACGCGGCCCTGGCGGTCGACCTCGAGCACCTTGACGCGCACTACATCGCCTTCCTTGAGCTTGTCGCCCACCCGCTCCACACGTTCCTCGGAGATCTGGGAGATGTGCACGAGGCCGTCGCGGCCGGGAAGAATCGTCACGAAGGCGCCGAAATCCATGAGGCGCGCGACCTTGCCTTCATACACCCGCCCGACTTCAACGTCCGCGGTGATCAATTCGATGCGACGCTGCGCTTCGCGGCCCGCCGCACCCTGAACGGACGCAATTTTCACCGTGCCGTCGTTCTCGATATCGATCGAGGTGCCGGTTTCTTCGGTGATCTGGCGAATGACCGCGCCGCCCTTGCCGATCACATCGCGGATCTTTTCCGGATCGATCTTCAAGGTGATGATGGTGGGAGCCCACTCGGACATGTTCTCGCGCGGCTTGGAGAGCACTTTGTTCATTTCGCCGAGGATATGCAGGCGGCCGTCGCGCGCCTGATCCAAAGCGACTTTCATGATCTCGCGCGTGATGCTCGTGATCTTGATGTCCATCTGCAGCGCCGTAATACCGTCTTTGGTGCCGGCCACCTTGAAATCCATGTCGCCCAAGTGATCTTCGTCGCCCAAAATATCGGTGAGCACCTGGAAGCGCGAACCTTCCTTGACCAATCCCATGGCCACGCCGGCGACCGGCGCCTTGATCGGCACGCCCGCGTCCATCAACGCCAGGCTGGTGCCGCAGACCGAGGCCATGGAACTCGAGCCGTTCGACTCGAGAATTTCAGAAACCACGCGAATGACGTACGGGAATTTCTCGACGCCCGGCATGACGGCTTTCACGCCGCGCTTGGCCAGGTTGCCGTGACCGATTTCGCGCCGCTTGGGTGATCCCATCATGCCGGTTTCGCCGACGCTGAAGGGAGGGAAATTGTAGTGCAGCATGAAGGGCTCTTTCTTCTCGCCCATCAGGCCGTCGATGATCTGCGCATCCCGCCCGGTTCCCAACGTCGTCACGACCAGAGCCTGGGTCTCTCCACGGGTGAATAACGCCGAACCGTGAGTTCGCGCGAGCACGCCCGTGCGGATATTGATGGCGCGCACCGTCTTGGTGTCACGGCCGTCGATGCGCGGCTGACCATCGAGAATTTTCCCGCGCACCAATCGATATTCCAGATTGGAGAACTCGGCGCCCACTTGCTCGGCGGTGAATTTCGGCGTCTCGCCCTTGGCGAGAGCTTCGACCGCAGCGCCCTTGATCTCCTTGATCTTGGCGTAGCGCTCCATCTTTTCGGTGAGGGTGTACGCAGCGGCAACGGCCGTCTCCGCGAATCCGCTGACTGCGGATTGGAGCTCCGTGTTCGGCTCCGGCGCGACCCATGACCACTTCGGCTTGCCCGCTTCCGCGGCGAGTTCGTTGATGGTCTTGATGGCGATCTGCATCTGTTCGTGACCGAACGTTACCGCACCCAGCATGACCTCTTCGTTGAGGCCGGCGGCTTCCGACTCCACCATCAGCACGCCTTCCGCTGTGCCGGCTACCACCAGATCGAGCTGCGACGTGGCGAGTTGGGTGGTCGTGGGATTCAGAATGTACTTGCCGTCGACATAGCCGACGCGGGCGCCGCCGATGGGCCCCAGAAATGGCATGCCGGAAATGGCCAGTGCCGCGGACGCGCCGAGAAGCGAGGCAATATCAGGATCCATTTCGCTGTTGACGGAAATGACTTGAGCGACGACTTGAACGTCGTTGATGAAACCTTCGGGAAACAGCGGGCGGATCGGCCGATCGATCAGACGCGATGTCAGCGTTTCCTTTTCAGTAGGCCGTCCCTCGCGCTTGAAGAAACCACCGGGAATGCGTCCCGCTGCGTAGGTTTTTTCGATGTAATTCACGGTCAGAGGAAAGAAATCGCGCCC